>CAZZVY010000008.1:0-36230 GCA_964657585.1 uncultured Mucilaginibacter sp.
AAGTATCTGCTGGTATTTCTTTTTTGCCTGATTGTAATACTGATACATCAGCATCGCTCGGTATGGGCAAGTACAATTTTTGCAACATTGGTATTTCTTTTTGTAGGCATGCGGAATAATGTTTTGCATCTGCCAAAAGCAGTTAACCTTGTTATAATAGCGGTTATTGCATTTATGATGACCATACTGGTGCTATCAAGCGTAGCGCCAAATGTTATCAATTCATTCAGTGACCGGTTTAGCGAAATTTTAGACCCAAACAGGGAAGGCGGTACCGGGCATTTCCGGGCCCAGCAAAGGGAAGTGTATGCTAAACTTGCCTGGCAAAGGCCAATATTTGGATGGACATTTGACGGCTTTGATATGCCAAACCCGTTGGTAGACTGGTGGCCTGCAAAATCTGGTCAGCATTTTCACGAGGGGTATATGGAAATGCTTTTTTACCATGGCATAGTTGGGTTATTACTTAAATACTGGGTGCTTTTTTACCTGGGTTTTAAGGCCTTCAGCAAAAAACTGAATATAGAAGCAACTATTTTGATACCCTTTGCCTTATCCGGGCTATTATTTTCGTTCAGTTATGTTTTACCCCTGGTTTTTTGGGGGCATGTAGGGTTGTGTTTGTATTATCTGGAAAAAGACGAAGCCACCAACGCTGAAGATGATATAGAAGATGTTGAATACACCGACTATGAAATACTGGATGAACGGGTTATGAATTTACATTAAACCACGGAATTACTATGAATTATATATGTACCTGGTTTTGTGCCGACGAAAAGGGCGAGGAAAGTTTATTCCCGCAAACAGGGCAAAAATCATCCAGCCAGAAACACCAGAATATTTACTGGCGGTGTCTTATTTTATTTTATGTTACCAGCAGGCGTTTTAACAAGGCTGAAAAGCATGTGTTTTTTACAAATGTTAAACAACTGCCTGAAGTAGACGGAAAAAGTGTAACTCAGATATTTACCGATTTGCATGTTGATGTTGTATACACCGACTTTAAATACAAAACTCCTAAAGGCTATTTTGGAATGTTTCAAAACCAGTTTTATGAGTTTTCAATATTAGAATATATTGTAAAAAATAATTCCAACAACACCGATAATTATCTGGTTGTTGATTCTGACTGTATATTTATTAAACCGGCATCATTATTATTTAATGAGGCTGCGCCAAACGGCTTTATGTCGTTTGAAGATGATTGCACCACAGACCTGGTTATACACGGCCTCTCACGTAAAGACATGAAAGCGTTGTATGAAGACCTTCTCAGTAAAAAAATCAATGAAATACCTGGTTATCATTTAGGCGAATTTTTGCTGGCAAGCGTAAAAAATATCAACACCATCTATAACGATTTCCTTACTTTATGGCCAGAACTGATAAGGCGCTTTGAAGCAGGCTTACCAAAGTTTAACGAAGAAGCGCATACTTTAAGCTACCTGTATTACAAAAATAATTTTATAGCAAGCCCCAAACGCAATTTGATGAAACGGATTTGGACGAACCCGGTCTTTTACAGGAATGTAGCTGATACAGATACCGGGTTGGTGTTATGGCACCTGCCATCCGAAAAAACATACGGCCTGGCAGATTTGTATGAAATATTTGTTTTACAGAATAAAAACTATGGGCTTGATATCCCGGAAGAACATTATCTTAAATTAGTAAATGACAAACTGGGAATACCTAAACTTACTTTAGGTAAAAAGCTTAAATATTATATGGTGAGCTATTACAGGGCATCACTAAAAAGAGTAAAAAAACTTTTTAGGTAAAAGTAAATGATAAAAATTGCCGTTCTGTTAGCAACTTATAACCGCAGGGATAAAACATTAACCTGTTTACAAAGCCTTTTTAACCAGCAGCTAAAAGACGATACTTTATTAGAGGTTTTTTTAACTGACGATGCCTCTGCCGATGGTACGCCCCAAATGGTACAGGAAAAATTTCCTTCGGTTAACTTATTTAAAGGCAGCGGTTCTTTGTTTTGGGCCGGTGGTATGCGTAATACCTGGAAGGAGGCGTTAAAATCACGACCCGATTATTATTTATTGTTAAATGACGATACCATACTTAATGATAATGCCATAAATGCACTTTTAAGTTATAACGAAACCCATTCAGACCAAAAACCGGCCATTTGCATAGGCACAACCAAAGATAAAATAAGCGGAGAAATTTCTTACGGCGGGCAAATATTATACAGTAAAAACAGTGTTAAATATTATACATCTTTTAGTGATACTGAATATCTGGAGTGTGATATGGCCAATGCCAACATAATGCTGGTACCGGCCGGGGTGGTTACAGCCATTGGCATACTATCTGATAGATATACACATAGCATAGCCGACTTTGATTATACACTGAGGGCCAGAAAAGCGGGCTATAAGATTATTGTGATACCGGGTATTATAGGCTTTTGTACAGATGACCACGGCAATAACTGGAAATCGGCAGATACAACATTGGCCGAAAGAATAAAATATTTAAAAAGCCCTAAAGGCCTGGCCTACAAGGAATATCTTTATTTCATCAAACAGCACTTTCCGGCGCATTTGCCCGCCGCATTTATCAAACTATGGGCAAAAACATTATTCCCTGTTATATGGGATAAACTGAAGTGATACATTAATTAAAGAATAGTGGATAAAATTATCATAGCTGTGTTTTGTTATAAACGAGCAGGCAAGTTAAAGCGCGTTGTGGAATCGTTGCTTACTAACCCGGAATGCAAGGAAATGGATATCGTTTTTTTTAGCGACGGTTACAAAGGCGAACGAGACAGGGAGGGTGTGCTGGAAACCCGTGCGTATATCGATTCCATCGGCGGTTTTAAAAGCGTTATCAAACAATACCGGCCAAAAAATTTGAGCACCGGCCCTAATTTTATGCAAGGTATTGAGTTTTTAACAACAAACTACAATCGGTTTATCGTTATCGAGGATGATGTTGTTGCTTCATCAAACTACATTAAATTTTTACTGGATGCGCTGGATTTTTATCGCGATAATAAAGATGTTTTCTGCATCACAGGATTTGTTACCCCGGTAAAAACCACAAATTATCCTTATGATTCCATCGTTTACAAACGCTTTTGCTCGTCGGGCTGGGCCAGTTGGTCAAACAGGTTTGGCAACGTAATATGGGACGAAAAGGAGTTACAGTATTTAATTGATACATCACCCGATTTTATGAAACGCCTGAACGCTGAGGGACATGACCTGGGCAGGATGATAAAAAAACAGATCAGCGGCGAAATATCTACCTGGGATGTACAGTTGCAGGTGCATATAGCCGAAAACCGTTTAAAAGTAATTTACCCGGCGGTATCAAAAACCAAGAATATTGGCTTTGACAATGAATCAACCAACAATTTCGGAGTCGACTTTTTAAAGACCAACATTGATACCAGCAATAAAAGGGAGTTTAAATTTTGTGAGGCCGATCTGATTGTACCCGCACTTCAAAAACAAATTAAGAAAACCTTCGCATTGCCAGCCCTGGTAGCCAGGAAATTAACTAACGAGGTGATAAAGGCAGGGCAGCAAATAAAGCAGCGCTTATCTAAAAATTAACACCGCATACTTAATGAAGATATTAGTAATTCATACAACCTATCAGCTAAAGGGAGGCGAAGATACGGTTGTTACCAACGAAATTGAATTACTGAGATCAAACGGTGAATTGCTGCAATTTACAAACGCCGGTAGTGCATTGCTTAAAATATTACAGCTGCCCTTTAATTACAGCGCTTACCGTAAAACTTTAAGTAAAATAGCCTCTTTTAAGCCGGATGTTGCCCATATCCATAATCTGCATTTTGCTGCTTCGGCTGCGGTTGTATACGCTTTAAAAAAAAGCAGGGTCCCTTTTGTGATCACCCTTCATAATTACCGTTTATTGTGCCCTTCGGCAACACTGTTCCATAATGGGCGTTTCTTTTTTGATGCAGTTAAAAAATCTTTTTCCTGGCAAGCCGTTAGGCGGGGGGTATATCTTAACTCAAGAGCGCTCACATTTTGGGTAAGCCTTGCAATGTGGCTCCATCAAAAATTGGGCACCTGGAAAAACACAGCAAAATTCATTGCGCTGGGCGAACACACTAAAAAGATCTTGGCAGATTCAAAACTTAAAGATGTTACCGGTGACATTATAGTTAAACCTAACTTTTGCTACCCTGCAACAATTAGTACCGAAAAGGAAGGTTACTATCTTTACTTGGGCCGCTTAAGCGAAGAAAAGGGGGTTTATACACTTTTACAAGCTTTTGTAAATAATGGCTTAAAGCTTGTTATAGCCGGCACTGGTCCGTTAAGCGAAGAAGTAACGGCCTGTAGTTTAAAGTACAATAACATTACTTACTTAGGGCAGGTAGATAAAACAAAGGCCAATCAGCTATTGGCAGGCGCAAATGCCTTGATATTCCCCTCACTTTGGTTTGAAACATTTGGCATGGTAATAATTGAAGCCTTTGCCTTAGGTACCCCTGTTATAGCATCCAAACTCGGGCAACTGGAGTTTACCATAACCCATCAATATAACGGTTTGCACTTTGAACCGGGAAATGATAAAGACCTGCAGGAAAAAATTGGTTATTATGAACATTTAACCCTTCCAGAACGGTCAGGATATCAACGTAATGCATTAAAAAGTTATTTTGACAACTATACGCCCGAAAAGAATTTAACATTATTACTGGCTGTTTATAACGCTGCGATTAACAAAACACAGCCAGGTAAAGCTGTTTTGCTGTAACTATAATATATCCTTTCGGCCATTAATAATTGTTTTTGCATCTACCTTAACTACTTCCTTAAATACATCAAACAAAAACACAGGGCCAAAGTAAATATACCGTTTCCACATACGTTTTGGTTCCTTGCACAGCCTTATAAACCACTCTAACCCTAAATTTATCCAAACGTCATCAGGCCTTTTAACTGTCCCGGCGTAAAAATCAAATACTGCGCCTATTGAGCATATTATTTTTACATTCAGTTTGTGTTTATGGCTGTCAACCCATTTTTCCTGCTTGGGGGCGGTCATCCCTACAAACAGAACATCCGGCGCATGGAAGTTGATTATATCAATCATTTCTGCATTTTCTGTATCGGTAAAACCGGCTTTATAGGGAGGAGAATGATACGATGGTATTACATCCGGATATTCATTAACTAAATGTTCATTGATCTTTTTTAAGGTGCTTTCTGACGATCCCAGGTAAAAGCACTTCCCTTTTGTTGTATTGAGCTTCTTTAACAAAAACTGGTGCAGATCTGCTCCTGAAATCTTTTTTATAAGCTTATTGGAAGTTACTTTCACCGCCAAAACTATGCCTATGCCGTCTGGAAGCAAAATATCCGAATTAAGAAGCGCCTTTTTAAACGCCGCGTCGTGCTCTGCAATACAGTAGGAATATTGGTTAATGGTATTTATAGCTGTTTTACCTGAAAATGAAAGGTTGTCCAACTCATCGCAGAAAATGTTATAATCCTTAAACTTAACTCCGGTATTTTGCATAGTAACCTGTAGGAGTTTAAAATAATGATAAGATAAGGGCTGCGCTATTATTAAATAATAACAAAAAAATTAATAGGAGAAACTAAAATAAGCAACAGCAATAAAAACACCACTATATACGAAATTTTTAGTATTCATATATTTAAATTATGAGATAAATTAAAAAAAATAAATTTTTTCAGTAAAGAAAACAGAGCTATTTATCCCAATCTTCAGGCGGATCGGTATAAAACATAATCCCAAGCCAGGCAAAAATTATTACAATAATAGTTATTATGGTGTAGTGCCAAAGGCCATATACCAATAAAACAAGTAATAAGGTAATAAACGCAGACCTTCCGATTGCCTTTAACATGATATTGCCACTCATAAAACTGATTTATAAGTGTTGTACGTGGTTTATAATTGTAAGGTTACAATATTACATAAATTTACAATCATTCTTTAATGTTGTAAATTTTATTGCACACGGAAATACACGACGCATACCGTTTGTCTGCGGTGCAATTATGAAAGGAAATTCAGGCGGGTTAATTAAATATTATGTTCGGCTGGTGTGAGGTTAAACCTATAATTACAATCCATACAATGGCCAGATACCATAGAGCTATCTATACCTTTATAGGCAGCAATAAGGCCGGATAAACACAACGGAAAAGCAAATAAATAATAACCCACTGTTTTTGATAATGCAGGGATAAGCAGCCCTAAACCAATTACAGATATACCCAGGGAAAATAACAGATGTATTGACCGTCTGGATACTGATATGTGTTCACCTCCGCATTGAGGGCAATTAACTGACGATTTCATCTTTGTAATTAATTAAAGTATGTATAAACACTAAAAGTTATTACCATTAGCAGTAATGGTAACCAGGTCATTCTTCACTACTTCTTTAATAATCTTAAAAGCAAATATTGGCCCGTAATAAACATATCTTTTCCACATACGCTTAGGTTCTTTACACAAACGCACAAACCACTCTAACCCAAAATCTACCCATACTTTACGCGGACGCTTTACGGTGCCTGCATAAAAATCAAACACTGCCCCAATGCAACAAATTACCTTGGCATTAATTTGATGTTTATGGTCATTAACCCATTTTTCCTGCTTAGGAGCGGTCATGCCCACAAAAAGCACGTCCGGGCTGCATTCATTGATCCTGGCAATCATCTCTGCGCTGTCGCTTTCAGAAAACTCGGACTTATATGGCGGCGAAAAGGAGTTGCATTTGATATCAGGGAACTCAACATCCAGCCGGGCTTGAATTTTTTCCAATGTTTTTACTGATGAGCCAAGGTAAAAACAACTTCCTCTGCCAGTATTTAATTTATCAAGCAAAAATTGATGGAGGTCATCACCAGAAATTTTATTAATTGCCCGTCCCAGGGTAGATCTTAAAGCTACAACAATACCTACCCCATCCGGCAGCAGGATGTCAGAATTTCTTAATGCATTCTTAAATAAAGCATCATGTTCAGCAACACAAAAAGAATATTGATTTATAGTATTGATAACTGTTTTGCGGTCAAAAGATATTTGGTTTAAACTACCATCAAACACATCATACTCACTAAATATATTTTTTCCAACTTTCATATTAATTTCCCATTGTGTTATGGCAATTGCTTAACAAATATCTACATTATTTTAAGCGTTTTGTTTTACATACGTAGTTAATTAATTAACAGTTTATAATGTTAATTAATTAATTTTTATCAATTTAATCATAATATTCAATAATCTTTCCAAAAACGCAATTTTTAGCACATTATGTAATTTTGATTTTGATATGATTAAAAAGGCCAAAGAATGTGCCGTTTTGTTAACTATAATTATAATATTTGTAATATGCAAAAATAAGCGTGGATAATATACCACATGTTCCCGGGTATATATGAGGAAATTGCTTCGCTTATCAATCAATAGTTAATAATTTTCTTTTATAAGGCGGCCGCAGCAGCAACCGGTGTTTTAAAGGGCCTCCTTAATGAGTAAAACATTGCGCTGCTGCCTTTTTTAATAAATGATATTAAACTTTACTAAAAAACATCCCTTGCTAATAACTGTTGAATAAAGGTATATTTGACCTGGCGTGGCATATGGTTTGGCCCATTGGCCCAAATTATTTTATCGCCCGCGGGCAACCTTAGTTATGGCAAAAAAAACTGCAACACCTGCTACCGGCATACCTGCCGAAAAACTTTTAAATAAAAAGAAAACTGCGGCTATTGCAGCAAAGGTTGAAAATGCAGTGAAGCCGGTAAAAAAGGCCCCGGCTGCAAAAATCACTGTTACAGCTGCTACGGCCGATACAACGCCCCTTGCTGCCCTTACCGCAAGTTACAGCCGCCTTACTGATTTTGACATATCGTTGTTTAAAGCTGGCAAGCACTATAAACTGTATGAAAAGCTGGGCTCGCATGTGGCAGAGGTAAACGGTATAGTGGGTACTTATTTTGCGGTTTGGGCGCCAAATGCACAGTATGTATCCGTAATAGGTAATTTTAACGGCTGGCATAAAGGCTCTGCACAATTATTTCCCCGCTGGGATGGCTCAGGTATATGGGAAGTGTTTGTACCCAACGTTGGCAATGGCGAAGTTTACAAGTACTTTATTAAAGGGTCAACAGGCGAGGAGATGGAAAAAGCCGATCCGTTTGCCCTGCGCTGGGAGGTACCTCCATCAACCGCCTCAATTGTGGCCGACACTTATTACGAGTGGAAAGACCAGGAATGGATGGCCAACCGCATACAGCATAACGGGCTAAACCGGCCATATTCGGTTTACGAGGTGCATTTTGGATCATGGGCCCGCAACCTGGAAAGCCCGGACGAGTTTTACAGCTATAGCCAGATGGCGGCTAAAATGGTTCCATATGTAAAAGAAATGGGCTTTACCCATGTAGAGTTTATGCCGCTGATGGAACACCCTTATTACCCAAGCTGGGGTTACCAGGTAAGCGGTTATTTTGCGGCAAGCGCCCGTTACGGTACGCCGCAGGAACTGATGTACCTGATAGAGGAATTCCATAAGGCGGGCATAGGAGTGATACTGGACTGGGTACCCTCGCATTTCCCGGGCGATGCGCATGCGCTTTACCGGTTTGATGGCACGCATTTATACGAGCATGCCGATGTACGCAAAGGCTTTCACCCGGATTGGAAATCATACATATTTAATTATGGACGAAATGAAGTACGGGCTTTTCTGATCAGTAATGCCCTTTTTTGGCTGGATCGTTACCATGCCGATGGTTTACGTGTAGATGCGGTAGCCTCCATGCTATACCTGGATTATTCACGCAATTATGGCGAGTGGGAGCAAAATGTTTTTGGCGGCAATGAAAACCTGGAAGCCATATCTTTCCTGAAAGAGTTTAATGAGGCTGTTTACAGCCATTTTCCCGATGTACAAACCATTGCCGAAGAATCTACTTCGTTTGCCGGTGTTAGCCGACCTGTATTTTTAGGCGGTTTGGGCTTTGGCATGAAGTGGATGATGGGCTGGATGCATGATACCCTGAACTACTTTAAAGAAGACCCCATTAACCGTAAATATCATCACAGTGTGCTTACCTTTAGCCTGATATATGCCTTTACCGAAAACTTTATGCTGCCATTCTCGCACGATGAGGTAGTTTACGGCAAAGGTTCCATGCTGCGCAAAATGCCCGGCGATGAGTGGCAGCAATTTGCCAACCTGCGATTGGTTTATAGCTATATGTTCACGCACCCAGGCACTAAACTGCTGTTTATGGGAGCCGAGTTTGGCCAGGGCGATGAGTGGAATTACCAGCATTCGCTTCACTGGCATTTATTGGAGTACCCTAACCATTTAGGTGTGCAGCAAACCATTAAAGACCTTAACCAGTTATACCGCACCGAACCTGCCTTGTATGAAAAAGGCTTTGATGGCGCGGGCTTTGAATGGATTGACGGAGGTAACGCCGACAGCTCGGTACTTATATACCTGCGTAAAGGAAACAACCCCAATGATGATATCTTAGTGGTGCTGAACATGACCCCTGTTGTAAGGTACGATCAGCGGACGGGCGTACCTGCGGCAGGTAACTGGAAACAGCTATATAACAGCGATGACAAAAAGTACTGGGGCAGCGGCGTAACTAATAGCGAGGTTACCGCCTCCGAGGCTGTGCATTGGCATGGAAAGGATAATTCTATCCTGATCACCTTACCACCATTGAGTGCATTAATGTTTAAACGCCTTTCCTAAAAAGTATTCAGGGGAAAAAGACTGTTACCATTACTTAATTTCTCTTACTTTTCAGAAGGCTATGGTAAGGTGTCATAACGATGCCTTATATTCACAATTGGCTATAGCCCGTTTATAATCTTCTATCGAATCAAAATTAAGGCAAAGCTTTATGGCTTTTTTATAGTAGGCAATAGCTTCATCAAAATTTTGCAGGTACTCTTCCATTATGCCTAACCGGTAATTAATAAGTGATTTATCAACCAGCGGCTGGCTAAGGGCCTTGTCTGCAATGGGTTTCAGTTTATTCCACTGTTCCTGATAGGTGTAAAGTATAAGCAGGTTAATATACGCATGCGGATAGTTTGGGTTGCTGCGGATAGCTGCTTTATAATGGTTTTCGGCACGTTCGTAATCATCAAACTGGGTACGGTACAGCCAGCCTAATGAGTTATGCGCCTGTGCCGTAGACGGTTCATCCATAATAATGTTTTCCAGTAATTGCTTGGCATGCAGATAATTAGTGTTTCGTATAGCTTCTTCAGCTTCCAGATAGGTATCTTCCCAGTTGTGCATGGCGCTAAATTATTATGCAATATATTGTTTTTTTAACAACATTGGTGCTGCGGCAAAAACTTTAACCAACCATATAGGTTTGATTAGTTAAACCTGACGTTATGAACAACAAATTTTTCCTGGCATACCTTATAGCAGCCAGCCTTGCGCTGCTCTTACTTATTTACCAATCTGTTAGCGCATATACTCATGGCTATAACCTTTGGAACCTTGGCGGCAATATTATTTTAACGATAGCTTTATATTATATGGCTTTTAAAACCTATCATGAAAAAAAGGACAAAGAGTTAATGTAGGCATCATAATAAAGGGGCGTAACTTTACGATGAATATCAGCAAATGGTATAATACAACAAGACTGATACCTTTAATACTCGCATCACGCCAGTGAAGCCGGCTTTTAGTTTTTCCCATAACAGTAACAGAACCTTATCACGCAAGCGCCCGCATAGGCCAGGGTTATGGTTTTTGTTTAATGCTTATCTATATCAACTTCAGCGTTAGCAAAAATAAAAAAATACTTACTTTCGCCACACTATGGAAACTGTTGTAAGCGGCATCCGGTCAACCGGGAAACTACATTTAGGAAACTTTTACGGGGCTATCCAAAACTTTGTAAAAATGCAGCATGAGTATAGCTGTTACTTTTTCATTGCCGATCTGCATTCATTAACTACCCACCCTACCCCTGCCGATCTGCATGGCAATGTAAAACAGGTGTTGGTTGAATACCTGGCCGCCGGCATCGACCCGGAAAAAGCTACCATTTACGTGCAAAGCAATGTACCTGAAATTGCCGAATTATATTTATACATGAACATGAACGCCTATCTGGGCGAACTGGAACGCAGTACCTCTTTTAAAGATAAAGTGCGCGACAATCCGGACAATGTGAATGCCGGCCTGCTTACCTATCCGGTTTTAATGGCGGCAGATATCATTATCCATAAAGCTACTAAAGTACCCGTAGGTAAAGACCAGGAACAGCACCTGGAAATGGCGCGCACATTTGCCAACCGCTTTAACCGGTTATATAACCACAATTATTTCCCCGAACCATATGCCTTTAACTTTACCGATAACCTGGTAAAGATACCCGGGCTGGACGGTAAGGGCAAAATGGGAAAATCGGAAGGGGAAGCCAATGCGGTATACTTATCAGATACCCCGGAGGTAATCCGCAAGAAGGTAATGCGCGCGGTTACAGACACCGGCCCGGCCACCGAGAACCAGGCAAAACCTGCAGAGATACAAAACCTGTTCGATCTGATGAAGGTGGTATCGACACCCGAAACATATGCGCATTTTAATGACCTGTATAATACGGTAAACATACGTTACGGCGACCTTAAAAAACAACTGGCCGATGACATAATAACAGCTACGGCCCCTATCCGTGAAAGGATTAATGATATTGCCGGAGATAACGCCTACCTGCGCCAGGTTGCCCGTCATGGCGCTATCAAAGCACGGGAAAGCGCTTCAAAAACCATTAAGGAAGTAAGGGAAATTATAGGGTTCAGGGGCTTTTAGCGAATTAGTTATTATTTTATTAAGTTACTGAGTATATTACACCATGTAAATGATATGATGTTGTAGCTAACAAACCCGTCTGAATAACCTATAACTCAATAACCAAACAACAAATATGCACATTGCCATTGTAGGAAATATTGGGGCCGGAAAAACGACTTTGACTGAGTTGCTGGCTAAAAATTATGGCTGGGAACCACTATATGAGGCGGTTGACAACAACCCCTACCTGGAGGATTTTTACAGTGATATGAAACGCTGGAGCTTTAACCTGCAGATATACTTTCTGAACAGCCGTTTCCGCCAGATAGTCGATATACAAAAAGGCAGCAAGAATATTTTACAGGACCGCACCATTTACGAGGACGCCTTTATATTTGCCGAGAACTTGCATGATATGGGCTTGATGACTACCCGCGACTACGAAAATTACCGGGCCATATTTGATAACATCACTTCGTTTATTAAACCGCCCGACCTGCTGGTATATCTAAAAGCTTCTGTACCAACGCTGGTAAACAACATACAGCACCGCGGCCGCGAATACGAGATAGGCATCCGCCTGGATTATTTATCCAAACTGAACGAGAAATATGAGAAATGGATTAAAGGCTATAAACTGGGCAAATTGCTGATACTGGATAAAGACAACCTTGATTTCACTAATAACACCGAAGACCTGGGCACCATTATTAATTTAATTGAGCGGGAGATAAACGGGTTGTTTTAAAGCCCCTACTGAATCTCCCCCAAAGGGAGGACTTTTACTACATTTGTGTATGTTGAATTCAGAATCTCTCCCCTCAGGGGAGATTAAGCGGGGCCCTGGTATACTTGGTATCATCCCCGCCCGCTATGCATCCACCCGTTTTCCGGGAAAACCGCTGGTTGACATTGGCGGGAAAAGCATGATACAGCGGGTTTATGAGCAGGCTAAAAAATGTGAAATGTTGGCCGGTGTTTTTGTAGCTACCGATGATGAACGCATATTTAACCATGTAACTGATTTTGGTGGCAAAGCCGTAATGACCAGCGAAACACACCCCAGCGGTACCGACCGGTGTGCGGAAGTGGCAAGTCTGCACCTTCAATATGATACCATCATTAATATACAAGGCGACGAACCTTTTATAGACCCTTCACAAATAAGCAAGGTGGCAGCCTGTTTTGATGAACCGGGCACACAAATAGCTACCCTTATCAAACAGATATACAATACAGAAGAACTTAATAATTTCAGCACCCCAAAGGTTATTATTAACTCCCGCCAGGAGGCTATATATTTCTCCCGCTCCCCTATCCCGCATGTGCGCGGGCAGAAGCCTCATAACTGGCTGCATTACAATACATTTTATAAACACATTGGTATTTATGGGTATAGGCGCAATGTGCTTCAGCAAATTACCCGGTTGCCGGTATCGCCCTTAGAAAAAGCCGAAAGCCTGGAACAATTGCGCTGGCTGGAAAACGGTTACCTTATAAAAACAGCATTGACCAATTTGGAAAGCTATGCTGTGGATGTGCCGGCAGATTTGAAAAAATTTGTCGGGTAAAATTAGTTGCCGTAAAAAGGAACCTAACTATGTCGCATACCGTATAAGATAAGATTAACTGCTATTCCGGTATATCCCGAGCCTCCCCATACTTTAAATTATGAGATTAAGGCAGCATCTTTTTATAAATACGCATTGGACCGACCAGGCATCTGACCCTTCCTTTGATACTTCAAAATGCCAGCTGGTACTGGTTTTTGGCTCACCGCTGATTATAGTACAGCCTGACGTTTATGATTACCTTAAAAACATTTACACCTCGGCCGATATTGTTTTCTCTTCAACATCAGGCGAGATCATTGGCGAGACGGTGTACGACAATAGCGTAATAGCTACGGCCATACAATTTGAGCGGTCGGCCGTAAGGGCAATTGCAACCAACATTAAAGATCATCAAAACAGCTTTGATACTGGCGCGTACTTGATGGACCGGCTGGAAAAAAGAGAGCTGGCAGGAGTTTTTGTAATATCCGACGGAACATTTATTAACGGCAGCGAGCTAATTGCCGGCTTCAACTCACAGAAACCTGACAACGTACCCGTTACGGGCGGCCTTGCCGGTGATGCCGACCGTTTCAGCGCAACTTTTACAAGTTTAAATGCCGCCCCTGCCCAGGGTAATGTGATAGCTGTAGGCTTTTATGGCCCTTTGTTAAAAATAAATCACGGTTCAAGCGGTGGCTGGGACGAATTTGGGCCCGAGCGCACCATTACCAGGTCAAACAAAAATGTACTTTATGAGATTGACGGCCGTAACGCGCTGGACTTATATAAAGAATATCTTGGCGATTATGCCGACGAATTACCGGGTTCGGCACTATTGTTTCCAATTTCATTGCATACAGGTGTATCCGGGAACAACCTGGTGCGCACCATATTAAACGTTAATGAGGATGACCGCTCAATGACCTTTGCTGGTAACCTGCCTCAAAACAGCAAGGTAAGGTTAATGAAGGCAAACTTTGATAAATTGATCACAGCCTCATCTGTTGCTGCGGCAAACGCTACTACCGTAGTAAACTTTATGCCGACCCAACTGGCTATATTGGTGAGTTGCGTTGGCCGTAAACTGGTACTAAACGAGCGGATTGACGAAGAGCTTGCTGCTGCCCGTCAGGTTTTTGGCGACGGCGCTGTAATGGCCGGGTTCTATTCGTACGGGGAACTTTCACCGCTTAAAGATGGTAACAACTGCGAGTTGCATAACCAAACCATGACCATAACCACCCTTACCGAATTATGATTGATAATAATGGAATACCACTACCTTTTAAAAAAGCAAATAGCTAAGCTATTGCCTGAAAAATACCTGCAGGGTGATACTTTGCGCCAGTTTGTGGAGGTAGTGAACAATGCGTACAACGGCTTTGATAAAGCTAAAAAACTGGCTGACCATGCCTTTGATGTTAGTGAAAGGGAATATCAGCAGGTAACGACCGACCTGCGCGAACAAAACACTATCAAGCAAAACTCCATACTTAAATTAAAGGAAGTTATCCGCTCATTAAGCCCCGATGAGGAATTTATTATGTCGGGTACGGATGATGACCTGATACACATTGTAAGTTTTTTACAGCGGCAGGTAAACAAGGCCAAGGAACTGGAGTTGGAACTGATCCGATCGCGGGATATGGCCGAAAAAGCCGCCATGGCAAAATCGCAGTTCCTGTCGGTAATGAGCCATGAGATACGTACGCCAATGAACGCGGTTATTGGCTTTACCCACTTACTGATACAGCAAAGCCCGCGGCCCGACCAGTTAGAGTTTTTGAACTTCCTTAAGTTTTCGGCCGAGAACCTGTTGGTGCTGATAAACGATATTCTTGACTTTAGTAAGATAGAGGCCGGCAAGGTGGAATTTGAAAATGTTGATTTCAGCATTAAGGACCTGATCACCAATATCCGCCTGGCGCTGTTGCAAAAGGCTAATGAAAAGAACATACAGTTAAAACTAATGCTTGACCATGACCTGCCGAACGCCGTAACAGGCGACCCGGTACGTGTTGGGCAGATTTTAACCAACCTGATAAGCAACGCCGTAAAATTTACGTCTAAAGGCAAGGTAACTATATCAGCGGTGCTGGCCCAAGGCAGCGACGGACACTCTGTTATAGATTTTGAAGTAATTGATACCGGGATAGGCATCCCGGCCGATAAGCTGGAAAATATTTTTGAAAGTTTTACCCAGGCCAGCGCCGATACTACCCGCAAATACGGGGGCACAGGGCTTGGGCTTACTATAACCAAACGCCTGCTGCAGCTAATGGGTAGCGAAATAAAGGTAAGCAGCGAGCCGGGTAAAGGATCAACCTTTTACTTTAGTCTTTCTTTCAAAAACAGCAGCAAGCTTTTAAAGCAGGAAGCGCCGGGTGAAGGTTACCAAAAACTTAAGGCCCTTACCGGCATAAGATTACTGATAGCCGAAGATAATCCGATAAACGTAATACTGGCCAAACAGTTTATGAAGCAATGGGATGTGGAATGTGATATAGCCGAAAATGGCGAAATAGCCCTGATGCTGGTTAAGACCAACAATTACGACATGGTTTTAATGGACTTGCAAATGCCCGAGATGGATGGCTATAAAACCACCCAGGAGATAAGGAAACTTCCCGAACAAAAATATCAGTTGCTGCCCATTATCGCCCTTACCGCATCAGCCATGCTGGATATTAAGGACCATGCCTTTACCGTAGGTATG
This sequence comes from uncultured Mucilaginibacter sp., assembly GCA_964657585.1. Classification (GTDB taxonomy): domain Bacteria; phylum Bacteroidota; class Bacteroidia; order Sphingobacteriales; family Sphingobacteriaceae; genus Mucilaginibacter. Next base: position 16,118 of record CAZZVY010000008.1, read on the forward strand.
AACGATTATCTTAGCAAACCCTTTAACCCTAATGAACTGCACCGAAAGATAGCCTACTATGCAGGCAAGGAAGCGTTGGCATAACCCTAAGCGCAGATCGAGCCATTTAATAAGCGAGCGCCTGCAACTCTTTGCCGATGCGTTCGTCCCATTGTTGTTGTGCAAAAGTGTCCGTTCCATGCCGGGTTTCTTTATCATAAGCGTGACGGTAGCATTCAAAGCACTGCATAGCAATTAAAGCCTTATATGCATAATGAGACGTTTACCGTTTGAATGATATGATGGATTTTTATGACGGAGTAGGCGGCAATCGCTCACAGAACAGTCACGTGCCTAATAATCAACTTGATGCTAACCTGCGCGGGGTAAATAACAACACCAAAGCTTCGATCATTGCTTTCCTCCAGGCATTAAACGACCCGAATTTTTATAAAAGCGTTCCGGTTATGGTACCAAGCAAATTAAAAGTAGGCGGCAATATTCAGTAAACGCTAGAAAACCTCCCCAAGGTTGACGAAGAATCCATGTGAGCCATACAGGCCAAGCCCGTAATCGATACTTACATTGGTACTGGAATTTTTGTTGAGTTTGACCCGCAGGCCGGTACCACCTGCCGGAGCGATATGTTCAAAAGCGTTGCTTTTATATTCGGTTAAACTTTCTGTATTCAGAAATACGACGCCGCCCACCAAACCGTTTTTTAAAATACCGAAGCGGTATTCGGATTCCAGATAGAGCATATTGCGTCCGGTAAAGCGCCCTTGGATATAACCGCGGCCACTGTTATTAAAAGTATCACCGCCTGTAAAAGGCAAATCGAGATACGGCGGGCTGCCGCGGGTAAACCACGCATAAGCCCAGAGTGCCAACACATTGCCTGATTTTGGTGAAAGTTGAAGATACCTGCGGACATCGAGTTGCAGTGAGGGCCAGGAACTATTGCTGCCCAGTTGACGCATGTTTTGGGTAAAAGTAAGATTAGCGTAGCCACCATGGCGCGGATTAATAGCACTGCTGCGGGTATCGTATAAAAAATTCAGGTTGAAACCCGCGGAGGTTGAAACCGGCTGAAAGCCATAACGCTGAAAATCCTTGGTAGTTGCGGTCGATATCGCTGTCTCCTGGATATGATAGTGATGATCGAGATTATAGCCAAGCCCGATATATAAGGGTATACCAGTAATGATCTGTTTGTAAGCGTTAAAGTATGCCTTGAAGTAATTAAACAAAAGCGGATCAGCCTGAACCGGACGCGTAAACGTACCTATGCCATAAGTGCTTTCGGGGAATTCTTCCCAGCGGATATCCCAGGTAAATTTGTAGTTATTGTGATCTGTCCATATCTCTGCTCTTGAAACGAATATTTTTTGAGATTTAATATCATAGGAAAGGTCGGCATTAACAACCGAAAGGTTTTCCTGATGATTGGCATTGGTGTAAAAAGCGCCGTTGGCGGGCAAGTCGGCTGCAAAGCCGGTAGTAAGGGTATAACCAACTGAAGGAATGACAGAAATGATCAACTTTTTGGTTGGTGGTGGCAGATGGTCACTGTTTTTATGTTTAAGAAGCTGTTCAATGAGATCGCCCACATCTTTTTGCTGAATCGAATCGGTTTGCCCGGTTGCGTGTAGGGAATACAGGATAAGCGGCATCAGAGTGGCTACTTCAATTAATCTGAGCCTAACATACCGGTAGCCGCTATCGTTCTTCATAAGCCATAAGCGTTTCTTTGTATAAACAAATCAGTTGTTTCCTGATTTTCTCCTGATCAAACTCCCGGAGCAGTACGCCGGAAATTGCCTTTGCGTTTCGGTAAAATACGTCATCAGCTAATAACTTTTTAGCAAGCCTCACAAAACCGGGATTATCTTTTGCTTTGAGATAAGGGCAATGATATAAACTGGTATATTCAGGAATATCCCGGTAAACTACAGGAAGGCCCGCTGCTGCGGCTTCCAGCGGCGCAAGGGGGCAGTTTTCCTGGTAGGAAGGGAATAGAAAAATATCGGCCGCCGCATACATCACCGGCATTTCCGCTAAACTTTTGATGCCCGTAAACAAAATGTTGGCCGGAGCATCAGCGATTCTTTTGTCGATCCGGCTTATCCCTTCGGTAAATATCCCCGACGGCCGGCCGCCCACCCAAACAAATTGTGCCTCAGGCATCGCCTCGGCTATAGCAATAAAGTCTTCAACGCCTTTCCGTTGCTGTAATTGTCCTACGCCAATGATGAGCTTTTCGTGAGCCGTTATGCCCAATAGTTTTCGCCCCTGGCAGCGATTATTGTCTGTGCGTATCCAGTTATCCTTTATAACCGGATTGTTGATACGAACGATCCGGGATTTGACGCCCAGCGCTGTAATGGCTTTTTCCACCTCAGGAGAAATCGCGATGACAACATCGGCGAAAGCATAAGCCATTTTTAAATACCTTCGCGTTAAGGGCATCAGCTGCTTCCAAAACGGGATGGTGCCTTTACTGGAATCCGGAATCACATGCACGGTCAATATCCTGCGGCCTTCGTAGCGCCATCCTTTCCAAAAATAATATGGGCCGTAAGTATGTGAATGAAACACATCGCCGGTACCTTCATTATTAACCACTAACCGGATATCGTTCTCGGTTTTCAGCAGTTCCGCCATTTCCATAAAAGCGGTATGTACACCTTGCCCTTCGTGAACATAAGGCGTTTCCGAAACCAGGTGCACGGTGATAACTGGGGAGCGTTCTGTATTCATATCAAATCGTCGCCGTGATCATATAAACCAAACCCATAAAAATCAACCAAAACGCCCACAAGCAATTGATTCCAATTTTTTTTAATGTTGCTCTTTTATTCATTAAATGATTTTTCAGTGTGTTTTAAACGCGTTTTTGGAAAGATATGATGATGATTTTAGCAAAGCCGGAATTAATATCCGATGCAATCTGAGTATCTATGCCGACAACCGTTTTCTGTACCGGCAATTCGCCATAAGTGCCGAATAAACGATCCTAACCCGAAAGTACGTCTCCGTAATTGCAGTCGGTACGGGGCAGCTGGTAATGATGATGTACGTGATGAAGGTTGGGTGTGATAAATACCCAGCTGCGTACTTTATGCCAGGGCGCGCGCAACCGAAATTCGGTATGCGCGACGAAATTAAATACCGGTTGAAACGCCTGCCGCAGCATTAACACGCCAATGGTTGGCCCTAATATTAAAACCCATAAATTGAAAAAGCTGGTGCGGGCTGCGGTATCTACAGGATGTTCCCGCAGTGTGGTAGACACATCCATGACAGGATTGCTGTGGTGAACTAAGTGAAATTGCCACATGAATTTTGTTTTATGCATGATCACGTGGTAGATATACACGCCCAAATCAAGCAGCAGAAATAAGTAAAGATAGTCGAGGCATTTATACTGGTGACCGGGGATATGAGCGGCAAGGCTCCAATGATGGCGCTGATCGCAGTTCATGACCGAGATCACCAAAATAGTTAACAGCAGTTGAATTGGAAGCGCAGTGAAAATAAAGCCCGCATTAAATTTGGCATGCGGCCATTTTTGACTGAATGCCGTCCCGGAGATCACTCGTTCAGCCAACCACAGGCCGACCAGTAGTATAACGCAAAAAATGATTTCTGAGGTGTCCGGGTACTGCTGGAACAGTTGATCGAATAGCGTCATTAAGGTGATATTTATTTACTAATTTAAAGCCAAAATCTATGCTAAAAATGGAGTAAACAGCTATTGAAGAACTTCGGTATCCGGATACGTCGATAATTTTAAACCAATGGTCGATAATCTGTATTGATCTCAACGCCAGCTATCAGCGAAGGCCTCAAACGCAGTTTTATAAGGAGAGGAAACAGGTAAAACCAATTCGCCGATATTCACCGAGTTTTTATTAAGGGCGGTGATCCGGTCGAGGGCGATGATAAACGATTTATGGATGCGCATAAATTTGCTGGACGGTAATTTTTCTTCCAGCGCTTTCAGGGTGACCAGCGAAAGTATGCTTTTATCTGCATCGGGCAAATGTATCCGGGCGTAATCTTTCAATCCTTCTATATAACTGATGTCCCTGGTATTGATCCTGACGGACTGGTGATTGACCCGCAGGAAAATGTGCTCTTCTTCCGATTCAGGGTTTCCGGCTGCCCTGGCCTGCAGTTCATACCAGCTCAGTGCCTTGTTTGCCGTACGAAGAAAGTCGCGATAATTGAAAGGCTTTAAAATATAATCTGTCACATTTAACCGGAAACCTTCTACCGCAAACTCATCATAAGCGGTAACGAATACCAGGGCAGGTTTGTGACCGGTTAGTTTGGCCAGCTGTTCGGCCAGTTCAATACCGGTCAGGTCAGGCATCAGTATATCAGCAAAGACAAGATCAATACGGTTTGTGGATATATACTCTAAAGCCTCAACGCCATTGGTAAACCCGGCGGATAAATGCAGGAACGACGTCTGGGTAATGAACCGTTTTAATAACGTCAAGGCAGGTGGTTCATCATCGATGGCAACGCAATTCAGGATCATGACCAAATAAACAGTTTAGTGTGATAGGTTGTTTCGTTGACCGTTCCTGTAACCAGTTCAAATTTTTCAGGACACAGCAGTTCCAGGCGTTTAACCGTGTTGCTGATCCCAATACCCTTATTTTCGTTCAGCGCCCCCTGCCGCTTTCCATGAACCGAATTCTCGACCAACAGTTTTAGTGTTTGGGCGGTTTGTGATATGGTGATATGAATATAACCCTGATGCAGACCGCTCGCGCCATGCTTAAAAGCGTTCTCAATGAATGGCAGTAGCAGCATAGGTGCTATCAGCAAATCGGCCACCGGTTCGGTCATGATCAGCCGAACTTCAGTTTTCTCACTCAGCCGCAGTTTCATCAAAGCCACATATTCTTCTATAAAAGCGAGTTCCTGGCTAAGCGGTACTTTATCTGCAACAGTATCATACAGCACGTAACGCATCATTCTTGAAAGGCTCGTGATTGCTTCCCTGGCTACCTCACCATCGGTCAACGTATAGCTGTATATATTATTCAGCGTATTAAAGAAGAAATGGGGATTGATCTGCGCTTTTAGGGCGGTCAGTTCGGCGGTCACCTTATCCTGTTCTACCTGTTGCCTTAACAGTACCTCCATGTTCAGGCGCCGGATGAAACTGATCGTAATCCCTAGGCCAACAACCAGCAGGATCATACTACCTACCAGCAGGTTCCAGATCTCTTTCTGATAACCCGGAAAGGTATGCGGCTGATGATTGGGGTCGTAGACGATAATATCCGCGTTCAACCGGAATACAGCAGTTACAGCAGTACTAAAAAACATACCCAGTGCGATTGCCGGAACAATCCTGATCAAATAAGCACGGAGGTTTTGCCGGGCCAGATAACGCGGCACGAGGAAATAGAGATTGCCATAAAAAAAAACAACCAAAAGGCTCAGCAATAAAGCTTGCTTGATCGAAAAGATGGCTGGGACAGCATTCCCCCAATCCGGGGGATGTGACAGCAATAACGCTGCGGCCAGGATGAGCCAGCAAAATATATGAATGAATAAAATGATCCTGGTGTTTTTCATGCTGCCTTAAAATGCAATATTAAACAATACCTGTTTGCACAAGTCCTTGTTGCGCCTGGTTATCGTCGATAATTTCTTTGCTTTCGTCGTTAATTTATGTGGGGCTTACCAAGCCAGATAGTACTTAACCTCAGCTTATCAGGTTTGGATTGTTATAATGGTCGATAAATTACTGGTTTTGGTCTACTTGTTTGTCCTTAGCTATACCCACTACTTTTTTAATTGACCCCAATGGTAAGATCGTTATGAAATCCATAGGTTTTGATTCTTCCGGAAATGGCGAACTCGAAAAAAAGATTATTGAGTTATTTGGTAATAAAAGTCGATAATATTCGCATTAAAATAAATAAAGCAATTGGTGGGGAGTTGGTCTTAAAAACAAGAGCCTGTAATCATACGATTTGCAGGCTTTTAGTGTAAATTGCTATCAATCTCAGCGGTGAGGGAGGGATTCGAACCCTCGGTACAGTTTCCCGTACGTCAGTTTAGCAAACTGATCCTTTCGGCCTCTCAGGCACCTCACCATATTTGATCATACAGATTTATGATCGCAGCAATCCTTTTTCAGGAGTGCAAATATAGTAAATACGTTTACCCGTCAAAAAAATTATTGAGATTAGCACCGGCATTTTTGGCTACCGGTTATAGTTGCAATTATATAGGTGTTTCAATTTATGCGATAGGTAATATAAAACTAAACCTGCTGCCGTCGCCAATTTCACTTTCTACAGTTATTTTACCGGCTTGGGCCTCAATAAAGTCTTTAGCTATGGCCAGCCCCAGCCCCGTGCCAGATTGTTCGGCAGTAGCGCCCGGTATCTTAAAATAACGGTCAAATATCCGGGCAAGATATTTCTGTTCAATACCCTGGCCGTGGTCGCGTACAGTAAATTCAATAGTATCTCCCTTTGCCTTCTTTACTGCCAGCGACACTTCCGAATTTTCACGACTGTATTTAATAGCGTTTGATAACAGGTTGATAAGCACCCAGGTTGATTTATCAAGGTCGGCCCGCACGTTCGGTAAGCTATCATCGCAGTGTATGTTAATGGCCACATGCCGTTGATCGGCAATAAATTTAACGGCCTTTACGGCATAATCAACAATATTTTTAGGATGCGTACTGCCAAAGTTCAACTGTATCTGCCCTGTTTCCAGTTGCCCCATGTCCAGCAGTTCACCAGTAATATGGAGCAGGCGCTGGGTATCATCATTGATATTTTCAAGCAGCGACCGCTGTTCGGCATTCACTTCGCCAATACGGGTATCTTCCAGCAATTTTAAGCTCATTTTTATGGATGAGATGGGCGTTTTCAGCTCATGCGATATGGTGGCAATAAAATTTGTTTTAGCCTCGTCTAATTGCTGAAACTCGGTTATATTTTTTAAGATGATAACTTTACCTAAAAATTGCGCTTCGTTGGTTACCTCCAGCGTTTCTTTGGTAAAATAACTCTCCTGCCCGTCGGCAAATATCTTTATCTTACGGTTATCAGTTACCAGTATATTGCGTAAAAGATCATTTTCTTCAGCAATGTGCGGCGCAAATGCGCCTATTAGTTTATCCTCAGGCACTCCAAGCAAATTACAGGCAATCTCATTCACAAAAATGATGGACTGCTTATCATCCACGCCCAGTAAGGCATCGTGCATGGCATTAATAATGGTTTCAATACGTTTTTTCTCAAAAAGCACATCAGCCAGGCTACTGCTCTCATATTCACTTAACTTTTTAGCCATCTGGTTAAAGGCATCGGCCAGTTCGCCATACTCATCATTTGATTTAAATACTAACCGCTTGTTATAGTTCTTATTGGCAATGGCCAGCATGCTCTGCGTAAGCTCGCGTATGGGTGTGGCAATATATCCGGGAAAGTTTAACATAAAACTAAAGCCTACCAGAAAACAGAAAGTACTGATCAGCGCTATCAATATAAGCGCGCTTTTGGCCGTGTGGCTGGCCTTGGCATCTTTTAACTGAATAGCATTCATGTTCAATGTATTGATATCGCTAATAACATTCCGGATGCCGAGGCTAACTGATGAAAGCTGGGCCGGTGATGACAAAGCGGCCTTATATTTCAGGAACAGTGATTGCAGCGAATCAGTTAAAGCGCGTTCGCCCCGTTCGGTTACATTACGCGCCTGCGCAGTAATATTGGTTTGTATATCTTTTAACCGGTTAGGGTACTGGTTATCGGTGGCATCCAATAGCCTGCTGATATTTTTTGTATAAATCAGCGTGCGGTAGTTATCCTTTAATATCGCGCTTGAATCGTTTGATAACTGTTGTAAATAGTAAATGGCCAGGCCCGAACATAAAAGCGCCAGCAAAAACAGAAAGCTGATACCGGCGCGGAGTTTATTTTTGATGCTCATTTTAGGATAGGATTACAATATCGATGTGTGTTTTCGACATTTTGGTCAACAACTGGGTAAATACCGCTGTTTTAAGTACCAACTGGTAAAATTTAAACTGGGGTTTGCCAATGCATATAGTTGTAATACTGTGTGCTTCGGCAGTTTCCCATATGGTTTTTGATATGTTATTGCTTTTCACCTTCAACAATTCGGCGCCCAACTGCATTGCCAGTTTAAAATTATTGATAAGATGCCGCTGCGATGCCAGGTTGATCTTATCGCTGCTTTCATTATCGGTTTGTACATAAAGCACGTACCATTTGGACCGGTAGTACGAAGCAAGCCTTGCTGTTTTACGGATAATGATCTTTGCTGTTTCTTCGTTGGTGCTTATACAGGCCAAAAACAGTTCGGGCCGCAGTTTAATGCTTTTAGGTACTTCAATATCTATTTTGCGCTCTACCTGGTGGGCTACCTCTTTTAAGGCCAGTTCGCGCAGTTGCAATATGCGCTCGGATTGAAAAAAGTTGTTCAGCGCCAGCGTAATTTTCTTTTCATCGTATATCTTACCGGCTTTTAGCCGGTCTATCAATTCATCAGCGGTCAGGTCTATATTCACTACTTCGTCAGCCATTTCCAGTATCCTGTCGGGCACGCGCTCAGTAATGCTGATGCCTGTAATGGCCTCCACCTCTTCGTTAAGGCTTTCTATATGCTGGATGTTTATAGCGCTGATAACGTTGATGCCCGCATTAAGCAGTTCTGCCACATCCTGCCAGCGTTTTTCATTACTGCTGCCTTCAATGTTGGTATGGGCCAGTTCATCAACAATCACCACATCGGGGCGGGTGTTAAGTATGGCCTTCAGGTCCATTTCTTCCAGTTCCTTGCCTTTATAAAACAGCCTGCGGCGGGGTATAACCGGCAAACCTGCTATCAGCGCTTCAGTTTCTTTACGTTTATGGGTTTCTACATAACCTATCTTCACATCAATCCCGCTGCGCAGCAAGGCATGGGCCTCCTGCAGCATACGGTAGGTTTTGCCCACGCCCGCGCTCATACCTATGTATATCTTAAATTTTCCTCTTTTTGATCTTTTGATCAACTCCAGGAAATGCGCTGCCGATTGCTCCTTTTCGTCTTTCATTTTAAAAAGCCACGGACATATTTGTGGTTAAAACTGTGTCATCATTAACAGTTGAATTGCTATTTGCAAAGATCGCGTCCTTGCTGCTGTAATGTTTCCTTCAACCTTTAGCATTACATTTTTAACAGGACTGTAGTCGGCATTGAGCGAATAACTGATTGTTTGGAATCTATTTGTCGTGCCGGTAGCTACAATATCCGATTTTTATCCTTGTAATACTCGATCCTGGCTGTAATGACAAAATTATCTGTCAAGTTTGTACCAGGCTATAATAAATATCAGCATAGCCTCTTAAAGTTAGCTTACTGCTATCCTTATCTGTTTGCTGCGCGAAAACGCATTTGTCGGCCATGACTGATAATACTACAATCAAGTTTTGAATAATTTCATAAACTAAGCTATTAACCTGCTTACCAGCTAATAGCTTAGTATGTATTTATGTTTTAAAAGCGTACGATCAGATCCATCGCGGCAGTATACTGATCTTTTTTAAGACCATTATCGTAAGGTGTTACGCCATCAGCATAAGCACGCTCATACCTTATCTCGGGGCGGATCCTTATTAATGGCGTAAAGTAATGTACAAACCCCAGCGTATGACTGGAATACCAGGTAGCATAACCTGTCCGGCCGGCCTGCGGATCGTTCAAAAAGTCGTTACGTAAAGAAAAATAATCATTTTTTGAGGTTTTAGCCTGGAAATAGTTCACCAGCCCTACTGCGTTTTCTGTACCTGGTATTAAATTGCCCGGGCCAACACCTGTATAAAAAGGCTGTGCAGGGCCGTTAATTACGGTACCACCGGTAAGCGCGTGATATTGCCACATATAATAGGCTTCCGTCATCATGTGAAAGGTTGCATTAAATTTATGGCCCCAGGTAGCCACTACCATTTGCAGGTCATCATGCTGTTGGGTGTAATTGCCATTACCCAGTTGGTTGATACCGCCGTATATGGAGTTATTATTGTCTTTAGATACCCAACGGGCCATCAGTAAACCATTTAACTGTGCCGATTTGCTCCATGGGGCCATATCGTTACCTGCGTCAACACCTATTTCCAATTGCCAGTAGCTGCCTAACTTAAAGGTTGCCAGTGCACCGGTAAAAGTGTATGGGTCCACGGTAAACATCAAGGAGTGCGAATACAGGTAATTGTCTGTTGCCCATTGCGCCTCAATATCGGCAGGCGAAATATAACGCCCCAGCTTTAACAGCATCCCATCAGCAACTTTAGGAAAATAGATCAAGCCGTACATTTCAGCAGGGTCAAAACCATATTTATTATTTTTACCCAGCAACTGGTTACTGAAGTAGCCCTTACCAGTAGTATACCGGTAATCGGTACCAAAGATGGTTGTTACTAAGAAGCCGGCAGATACATGATCGGTTTGAACAGTGTTAGGCTGCAGATCAAACTTTAAACCAACCTGATCAAGTACTACATTATTCGGAATAATATCGTAAGATGTTGGCGCATTAGAATTTTTAGATGAGCTGATGTTAGCGCCTGGGTCTATCCAGCCGTAAAACCTAAACCTGGTTTTAGTTAAGCCCAGTGCCTTTTGAAGTGGATATAATGGGGCAACTCCATCTGAACCAATAAGCGGCGCACCATCCCAATCGCTGGTTGGAAAGGGCGGCGAATCTAACGGCGACGGCAGGGACCGCGCGACGGTATCTTTAGTTACTTTAACAGTCTTTTCCTGGGCGTATAAATTCATTGTGATAATTGCAAAGGCAATTATTATGAGCAGTTGTTTTTTCATATTAAATTGTTGTATATATATAGTGTTATTTAAAAGGTATTATTTTTTAAGCTGATCCAAAGCCACATTCAATTGCAATACATTTACTTTTGACGGGCCAAATATGCCCCATAAAGGCTTTTCGATATGCGCATTAACCAGCGCGTTCACCTTATCGGCCGGCAGGTTGCGGATCTTCGCTATGCGTGCCACCTGTACCTGGGCGCCTGCCGGTGAAATATCCGGGTCAAGCCCGCTGCCCGATGCGGTAACCATGTCGGCTGGTATCTGGGCGCGGGTAACGCCGGGGTTGTGCTTTAAAAAGTTTTCGATACGGCTTTCCACATCCTTCAGATAGTCAGGGTTGTTCGGGCCTTTGTTTGATCCGCCCGAACCATCAGCATGATAATCAACTGCCGACGGGCGCGACCAGAAATATTGGTCCTTAGTAAATTTTTGTCCTACGTTCGCAAAGCCAACCACTTTGCCGTTAACGGCAAGGGTTTCGCCGTCGCCACCGCCGGGGGTTAATTTGCCTATGGCTGCAATTAGCAGCGGGTATACACCACCGGCCAATAGTATCATTATCAATGTGATCTTAACGGATGGCAAGAAATATGCTTTCATATTATTCAGATTTGAGATGTTAATTTGAGAAAGGAAACATTCCTATATAGTTTAAATAAGTGTGCCTACAACCAGGTCAATAAGTTTTATGCCGATAAAGGGTATCACCACACCGCCTAAACCATAAATGAACAGGTTACGGCGCAACAGGGCGCTGGCGCCAATGGGCTTATATTCTACACCACGCAAGGCCAGGGGTATCAGCATGGGGATAATAATGGCATTAAATATCACCGCTGATAATATAGCCGATTGCGGACTGTGCAGGTCCATGATATTAAGCGCCTTTAAAGCCGGGATGGACACCATGAACAAAGCGGGCACTATAGCAAAGTACTTGGCCACGTCATTAGCAATAGAAAACGTAGTGAGGGTTCCGCGGGTCATCAGCAATTGTTTGCCTATCTCCACTATTTCTATAAGTTTGGTAGGGTCGTTATCCAGGTCAACCATGTTACCGGCTTCCTTGGCGGCCTGTGTGCCGCTGTTCATGGCCACGCCAACATCGGCCTGTGCAAGGGCCGGGGCATCGTTTGTGCCGTCGCCCATCATGGCCACCAGCTTGCCGCCCTGCTGCTCGTGCTTAATATAGTTCATCTTATCTTCAGGCTTAGCCTCGGCAATAAAATCATCTACACCAGCCTTTTCAGCAATAAATTTGGCAGTCAAGGGGTTATCGCCGGTAACCATTACGGTTTTTACGCCCATTTTGCGCAGGCGTTCAAAACGTTCAGAGATACCGGGCTTAATGATATCCTGCAGTTCTATAACGCCAAGTATCTGTTCGTTTTGTGATACCACCAGCGGTGTACCACCGTTTGATGATATATCCCTTACCTGTTGTTCTGTTTCGGCAGGGAACGGGTTACCGGCGGCTTTGGCAATGTTGCGGATAGAATCGAACGCACCTTTGCGGATGCGCAAACCCTCGGGCGTATCCAGGCCGCTTGAGCGGGTTTCGGCAGTAAACTTTATAAATACCGCGCCGGCAGGCGCTTTAACTGCCAGCATATTTTTGCCCTGCTCGGCCAGTTCAACAATAGATTTGCCTTCCGGGGTCTCATCAGCCAGCGAGCTTAATATGCAGGCCCGGGTAAAGGCCGTTTCATCAACCCCTTTAGCCGGGTAAAAATTGGTAGCCTTGCGGTTGCCTATAGTGATAGTACCTGTCTTGTCGAGCAGCAGGGTATCAAGGTCACCGGCAGTTTCAACAGCCTTGCCTGATTTGGTGATCACATTGGCACGCAGCGCCCTGTCCATCCCGGCAATACCGATGGCCGATAACAGGCCACCGATAGTTGTAGGGATCAAACATACAAACAGCGATATAAAGGCCGCAATGGTAATTGGCGTATTTGCGTAAGCGGCAAATGGTGCCAGCGTAACACAAACTATAATAAACACCAGCGTAAAACCTGCCAGTAAAATAGTCAGTGCAATTTCGTTAGGGGTTTTCTGCCGTGAAGCACCTTCTACCAGGGCTATCATTTTATCCAGGAAGCTTTCGCCCGGCTGGGTGGTTACTACTACCTTTATCCTGTCGGACAGTACCTTAGTACCGCCTGTAACGGAAGATTTATCACCGCCCGACTCCCTGATAACCGGGGCCGATTCGCCGGTGATGGCTGATTCATCAATAGTGGCAATACCTTCAATAATTTCACCGTCGGTAGGGATATTATCGCCGGTTTCGCAAATAAAAACATCACCTTTTTTTAATTGTGACGACATTACCTTTTGCTCTTTGCCGTCAACCAATAAACGTGCAGGCGTTTCTTCGCGGGTTTTGCGCAAACTTTCGGCCTGTGCCTTGCCGCGCGCCTCGGCAATAGCCTCCGCAAAGTTGGCAAACAGCACCGTAAGCAGCAGTACAATAAATATACACAGGTTGTAGCCAAAATTTCCCTGGCCTTTGTTCACAAGCGAATACAGGCTTACGATCAGCATTACCGCGGTGCCAATCTCTACCGTAAACATTACGGGGTTGCGCACCAGTGCGCGGGGGTCAAGTTTGATGAGGGATTGCTTAAGCGCATATTTTACCTGATCGCCCTGGAACAATGTATTTTGAGTGGTTTTCATTTTTCTTTGATGATTATTTAATAGAAACATGTTCGGCAATTGGCCCAAGGGCCAGCGCCGGGAAGAACGATAAAGCAGCAACAATGAAAATAACGGCGAAGATCATAATGCCGAAGGTAACGCTGTCGCTTTTCAAAGTACCGGCCGATTGGGGGATGAACTTTTTATTAGCCAGCATCCCTGCTATGGCAACCGGGCCAATAATTGGCAGGAACCGGCCCGTGAACATGATGATACCTGCGCTTACATTCCAAAAGATAGAGTTATCGCCCAATCCTTCATACCCTGATCCGTTATTGGCTGAACTGGATGTGAACTGGTACAGCATTTCTGAAAAACCATGGAACGATGGGTTAGCCAGCCATGCCGACGGCTTTTCGGCCCAATTTATGTTAGGATAATGCACCAGTATATAAGATGCTATAGCTGTGCCCACCAGTATCAGGAAGGGGTGCAGCAACGCAATAAGCGAGGCGATCTTCATTTCGCGGGCCTCAATTTTTCGCCCCATAAATTCAGGTGTGCGCCCTACCATCAGGCCGGATATGAATACCGCAATAATTATAAATATGTAAAAGTTTAAGTAGCCTACGCCAACTCCGCCATAAAACGCATTGATCATCATATCAAATAGCTGGCTCATGCCCGATAATGGCATCATGCTATCATGCATGGCATTTACCGATCCGTTGGAGGTTACCGTAGTACATACGCCCCAGTAAGCTGATGCAGCCGTACCAAAGCGTACTTCCTTGCCTTCCATGGCATTACCGGGCTGGGTAATACCCATGTGGCTAAGTGCCGGGCTGCCGTTAAGTTCGGCATTTATTGAAGGTATAAGCATCAGCAGGAAACCGGTTGTCATTACACCGTAGATCACCCATGACAGTTTTCTTTTGTTGAGATAGAACCCTAACGCAAATACCAATGCAATGGGGATAAGGATAATGCTGATATTCTCTACCATATTGGTAAGGTAGTTGGGGTTTTCCAGGGGGTGTGCCGAATTGGCGCCAAACCAGCCGCCTCCGTTGGTGCCTACCTGTTTAATGGCAATCATACCGGCGGCCGGCCCGCGGGATACGTGAGCGGTATCGCCTTGCAGGGTGATCAGTGTTTCTTTGCCTTTATAGCTTGTTGGGGTACCGTTAAAGGCCAGTATCACTGCAACAACAATGCTTATGGGCATCAGTATCCGGGTTATAGATTTCACAAAGAAGTCCCAAAAGTTGCCCAGCTTATCGGTAACCTTGTCCTTCATTGCTTTAAATACCACCATCATGGCCGCTAAACCTGCAGCGGCGCTTACAAAGTGCAGGAAGGTAAATACAAATAGCTGAGTGTAATAGGTAGCGCCGCTCTCGCCCGAGTAATCCTGCAGGTTGGTATTAGTTATAAAACTAATGGCCGTGTTAAAAGCAAGGTCAGGAGTTTGATTAGGGTTACCATCAGGGTTAAGCGGCAGGTGATTTTGTAACAGTAAGGCAAAAAACGAGTAAACCAGCCATATGGCATTTATGGTTAATAATGCTTTAAGATGCTGTTTCCAGTTCATCTCCCTTTCGGTGTTGATACCGCTCAGTTTAAATATCAGCCTTTCCAGCGGGGCCATAAAGTTAAACCAGGTTTTTTCGCCATTGAATACTTTAGCAATGTACCGGCCTAAAGGAATTGCTAAAAGGATAGTAACTGCATACATGGTTACTATCCCGGTTAGTTGGGTGTTCATAGTTAAAATTTCTCGGGTTTAAGCAGCACGTAAACCATGTAAATGAACACGGCTACTGCGATGATGAATAATGCGATCATGATGTTCAGATGTTTTCAAAGTAATCAACAGTTTTAAAAAAAAGCCTGAAGAATATCAGGAAGATGAGCACGTAGGCCATAGTTAATATTGCATCCATATTTGATTAGATTTGCCAAGCTATTAACTAAAGGGATGCCGAAAAATTTGTCAGAAATTAATCAGTTGATATTTAGCTATTTATAAACACCTATACGGCCCTATTAAATGTAAAGCACAAAAAAACCCTTCCGAATTGGAAGGGCTTTATCATATTGGTTAGGTTATACCCAATTATTATATCTATTTCAGCTCACCTTCGCCGTGAGTGATATATAATGCCTTCAATGCCTTAATACGCTTACAATAATTATAAAATTTTTTGGCAATCGATTGCAAAGTCGGTGATTGGCAATGGTGGGATAGACACAGTTACCAATAAAACAATAAATTTTAACCATCAGCCTGATGTTACGCTTGCCCCGGGCGCCGAAATGTACTCAGATGCGGTGCGCTTTAACCTAAAGCCGCGAATGGAGGTTGCCATTACCATTGCATTTGGTGAAACATCAGAGACTTTGACCGGTCACCCGGGCTCCCGCACTACTTCATATTTGCTGGCCGGACAGCAAACCACACCGGGCACAGATTTTACAAAGGCGGCGAAGACCGACCATTGGTATATTATTACCGGTATTGATGTAGATGCGCCAAAATCGCCTGGGGCGGTTGTTGTTTTCGGTGATTCTATTACAGACGGGCGCGGCTCTGGCACCAATAAGCAGGACAGGTGGCCTGATATACTTGCCCTAAACTTCTTAAAAAGTAATAACACTAAATATATAGGCGTACTAAATATGGGCATTGGCGGCAACGCCATATTAAAGGGCGGCCTTGGCCCTATCGGCCTTACCCGGTTTGAGCATGATGTGCTTAAACAAAGCGGTGTACATTGGCTTATTATATTTGAAGGCGTTAATGACCTGGGCGGTACGAGGGACAGCATTGCTGCCTTAGATGTGGCCAAAAGGCTTATTGCGGCATATGCTAAAATGATAGATGAATCCCACGCAAAAGGGATAAAGGTTTTTGGCGCCACCATTACACCGTTTAAAAAGAACGGCTATTACAAGCCTTATCGTGAAACGGCCCGGAATATGATAAATGAGTGGATACGCGGCAGCGGACGATTTGATGCGGTTATTGATTTTGATAAGCTAATGCGCGACCCTAACGCACCTGATACCCTGCTTACCGAAGCCCAGGCCGGCGCTAACGACTACCTGCATCCTAACGAATTGGGTTATAGAATGATGGGGGAAGCCGTTAGCCCCGCACTGTTTAAACAAAATTAACTGACAGCCTGCACAAACCAGCCGTAGGGCATATTATTTATACCGTTATTGTTTTGCCGGCGCTGCAGTTACGGCGGGCACACTCAGGGGCGCTCCGTTCACTATTACATTGTCAAACCTTAAGCCATCAAAGGCCATGGGCGCAAAGCTGTTGTTTTTAACCTGCACATCAATATTCTTTAACACAAAAACACCAAAGGTGGTACCTGGGTTGCCTCTTAGCCCGCCCAGCGAACCGCCAGTGCCTTTAACATTGGTAATGCTGATGTTCAGCACCTTTGATTTGGGCGGCTCCTGCCCCTTCAAGTCAAAATATTGTGTCCATGGGGCAATTTTAAGTAAGGTTGCATTGCCTTCCATGGTAATGTCGGTAAGGCTGATGTTCTCATAATCCTGCGGGGTGTCCGGCCGTAATTTTAATTGCAATACATTAGTGCCGCGTGCTATACAACGCTCTGCCTTTACATTGCGTACAATGGTAGCCTCGCTGCCGCAGGTTATTACCCCGCCGCCCGATTCAAATACGCAGTCATGTATATATATCCGCTCAACCGGCGGGCTGTCCTTATCCTGCATGGCAAAAGGGCCTTTTGATCCTTTAAGGGCTATATCATCGTCGCCTACCGAAAACGAGCAGTTACCTATATTAATATCCTGTGAACTGTCCACGTCTATCCCGTCCGAACTGGGTGCATGGTCGTCAGGCACACGCCCGCCGGGGGCCTGGAAACGGCAGTTATCTACCGTTACCTGCTGGTTATGATACAAATGCAGGTTCCAGAAGCCTGAATTTAAAAACAGTATGCCCGATATTTTAACATCTTTAGAGTTTTGGATAAAGGTAAGCTGCGGGCGCTCAACGCTTAAGTTAGTGGTTTTGGGATCGGCGCTGCGGCGGCTGTAAAACAGTTTCCAAAACGGCTGTCCGTTGCCGTCAAGCGTTCCCTTGCCCGTGATGCTTAAATGGTCGCATTTATCAGCATTTAATAAAGCCATACGCCATTCCTCGGTGTGCCCTTCAATACGGCGCGGCTGTTTGGGGTAATCCTCAATATTTTGCGATCCCTTTAACACCCCTCCTTCCTCAAACTCCATATTTACTTTAGGTTTCAGGAAAAGCGCACCGGTCATAAATATGCCTTTTGGTATCACTACGGTGCCTCCGCTCTTTGAGCATTCGTCAATTACCGCCTGGATGGCTTTGGTGTTAAGCGTTTTGTCGTCGCCTACCGCGCCATGTTCGGCAATATTATAGCGTTTGGCCATAACGCCATTGCTTAATCTGGTATAAGCACCAACTTTTTTGAGAGGATTTGCCAGCGTGCCGGTTATTAAAAAGCACAACAATAACAGCATTACGGGTGATAGCTTCTTCATCATGAAAATTTGTTATAATCAGTTACAGCAATGATACTAAATTTATTATTTGATCTATTGTAAAGTATCTGTTGCTTTAATTATAAACCATTATATTTAAAGCATTTTCCGTTAATACCTGATACACGCTTAATTAGCCCCCATAGTACATAGGTAGCTTAAATTAACTAATACGATAACCTAACCCGCATGTTATACGTTTAAATAGCAATAATTATTATAATAAATGCCCTATTTAGCACAACCCCGCGTTAATGTAACGCTGCCTTATGCTACAGCAATTACAGAGGTGCGTATGGATGAGGCCACTAAAACCCATGCCGTATTTGCTAAAACAAATATTGGCATTAACCAATTGATCAGCAGGCTCTCTTGGTCGGGTATACTTCCTGAACCAAACTTCCTTACTATACAAATTGCAGAGGGCCGGCATATCAGGATGCTGCCATCTTACCTGGAATGCATTAATCACAGCTGCGACCCTAACGTATTTTTTGATACGGCTAACAAACGTGTAATTTGCATAAAGCCTATTACCAAAGGCGAAGAATTATCTTTCTTTTACCCATCGGCCGAATGGGATATGGCACAGCCGTTTAACTGCCATTGCGGCACCGGGAATTGCATAAGCTACATCCGGGGGGCAATATATTTAACCGCTGCCCAGCGGTCATGCTATCGCTTTACAGATTTTATTCAACAAAAACTATTGCACAGCAAAGGCGCCTGAATCCTTAACTATTAATAAATTATTTCTTTACCGTCTAATAACAATTCCATTCACATATATGTTGCATTTTTGCGCTGATCAAACAACTACAAAAAGCATATATATGATACCAGTTAAAGGATACGCGGCACAGGATGCCCAAACCAACTTAGCCCCCTGGAATTTTGAGCGACGTGAAGTAGGCCCCCATGATGTACAATTTGATATACTGTTTTGCGGCGTTTGCCACTCCGACCTTCACCAGATCCATAACGACTGGTTTCCGGGGATATTCCCTATGGTGCCCGGTCATGAAATTATTGGCCGTGTAGTAAAGGTGGGCGACCATGTTACCAAATTTAAAGTAGGCGACCTTGCCGGTACCGGCTGCCTGGTAGACTCATGCCAAACATGCGAAAACTGCAAGCAGGACCTGGAGCAATACTGCCTTAACGGCAATTCGCAAACCTATAACGGTTTAGAGCAGGACGGTAAAACCCCTACCTATGGCGGCTATTCAAACAGTATTGTTGTGCGTGAGGAATTTGTGCTGCACATATCAGACAAAGTGGACCTGGCCGCCACAGCCCCTTTATTATGCGCAGGCATTACCACTTACTCGCCGCTGCGGCACTGGAAGGTGGGCAAAGGCCATAAACTGGCGGTGCTTGGCCTTGGCGGCCTGGGGCACATGGGCGTTAAGTTTGGCGTTGCCTTTGGCGCCGAAGTAACTGTACTAAGCACATCGGCCGGTAAGGAAGCAGATGCAAAAAAACTGGGCGCACATCACTTTGTGGTTACTACCGATGCTGAACAGGTAAAGGCGGCACAAAACTCGTTCGATTTTATTTTAGATACCGTATCTGCCGAGCATGATTTTAACATGTACCTTTCCTTGTTAAAAACCAACGGCACCATGATTTGTGTGGGAGTACCGTCAAAACCGGCAGAGGTTGCTGCCTTTAGTTTATTGGGTGGCCGTAAAAGCCTTGCTGGCAGCGGTATAGGCGGCCTTAAAGAAACCCAGGAAATGCTTGATTTTTGCGCCGAGAACAACATTGTTTCAGATATAGAGATGATAGATATAAAGGATATCCATACAGCGTATGATCGTATGCTGAAAGGCGATGTACGTTACCGCTTTGTAATTGATATGGCTACATTATAATTGAAAATTAAAAATTTTTAAAGGAGGTGTCCGGACGGCACCTCCTTTTTTTGTGGTTTAAAAACCACTATATTTCCAATTCAATAGTAATTGCTCATATAACTCACGTAGCTATGAAAAGGCCCCTTTATTTGGCAATATTGCTTATGTTGTTTCAAACCATCAAGGCGCAG
>CAZZVY010000009.1:0-32635 GCA_964657585.1 uncultured Mucilaginibacter sp.
CGTCGGCGGGGAAGCCCTGGGTATGCAGCGCTTGGGTGGGAATCGAGCCGCCCTTGATGCGGGCGATCACCCGCTCGAAATCGACTGCCAACGCGTTGCGGCTGGCGAGCAGTGTCGTTTCGCGCTTGTGAAATTCGGGGTGGCTTACTATAAGTTCATTTTTTTGCAAACCAACCAATACATACCTGCCACCATGGGCCAGGTAATTAAAACCGCCATTAATGGCTTTCTGGCTACCGGTAGCGTCAATAACTACTACGGGCATATCGCCATTTGTAATTTCTTTTAAACGCTCAGTTACATCTTCTTCTCTAACGTTTATAGTAAACTCCACTCCTAACTCGTTTTTACAAAACTCAAGGCGCCGCTGGTTCATATCTGCTGCAATAACCCGCCCACCGGCAATTTGTGCAAATTCTATTATACCCAAGCCAATGGGCCCGGCACCGGTTACCAGTACAAAGTCATCTTTTTTTATGCCTGCCAGCCGTACACCATGTGCACCTATGGCCAGCGGCTCAACCAAGGCAAGTTCATCATAACTTAACCCCTGCCCGTGTACCAGTAAACGAGCCGGTACCTGCAGATATTCGGCCATTCCACCATCTGTATGCACGCCGCAAACCTGTATACTGGTACAGCAGTTAGGCTTATTATTTCGGCAGGCAATACAGTGCCCGCAGTTATAATAGGGGATAAACGTTACCGCCTCACCCTTTTCAAAACCTTCGGCACCACCAGTATCTATCAGTTCGCCAGCAAGTTCGTGGCCTAAAATACGCGGGTAGTTAAAGAACGGCTGTGTGCCTTCAAATGCATGCAGATCTGTACCACAAATACCAATGCGCTTTATTTTAATCAAGGCATTGCCCGGCTGCAATACAGGCATGTCAGTTGTCCCATATTCAAATGCTCCAGGGCTTGTACACGTTAATATTTTCATAGCTATAACTGAAAAATCTTTTCCATTAACACCCATTTTTCACCCGGTTTGGCCCAAGGCAACGGGGCCTGAAACTTCCACATCAGTTCTTCCCATTGCTGCACTTTAGGATTCTCCGCATCAGCGGCCGCTTTCTTTTCGCCCGAAAAAGTGTCATCGGTTTCCATGATCATAAACAAGCGGTTGCCTGTCCGGTATATTTCCATATTGGTAATTCCAGCCCCTGTTATGCTTGCAATAATCTCCGGCCAGGCATTTTCGCGGCGGTGCCATTGTTCATATTCAGCAATCAGTTGCGGATCATCTTTCAGGTCCAGCGCCAAACAGTATCTGTTCATATTTACAGGTATTTATTAATAGTTGTTTAAAAGCAGAGGCAGATAATCAGGGTCTATCAATTCCCTTTTACTTAGTTCCGTCCAAAAACGCCAGGGAATCTCTGCATTTGCCATAGCTATATTTTGTTTTACACGGGCTGGGCTGGTTGTGCTTAATGCAATGCTGGTTACCCCCGGCGCGCTTAACCCAAACTTTACACATGCTGAAGCAGGGTTTATCTCGTAATCCCTGCAAGCGTTGTTAAAACGGTTGCGCCAGTTATATAGCGCCTCACCTTCTTTAGTATTAGGGTTTATGGGCTGATAATTATAAAAATCGCCGCCCGTTAAAAACTGCCGAATTAATGATTGCTATCCCTTTAGTCTCCATCTCCCTCATAAAATCAATAAGGTCTGGAGGGTGGCTGTGTATGGTCATGCTGTTAGCTATCATTATCCAGTCAAGGTCTACATCAGCGGTTATCTGTTGTATGGTCTTCCAGTCTTTTGCACCTACACCAATAGCTTTTACTTCGCCGCGGCTTTTTAAACCGGCCAAAGCCCGATAAGCATTAAGGATATCGGCATAACGTTTGTCCCGGTCTTCATCATCTGCCGCAGCCCCCAGGTATTCGTCAGGATCATGCACAGAGACCAAATTAGCGTTGTAACCATCTAATAATTCGTTACCTTGCTCATAACATTTAAGTATACCATCATAACTAATGCTCTGTATAGCATCGTGTTCCAGATTTTTCCAGATACCCGGCTCAAAGGTAGGTTCATCAGTAGTTAATTCAGTACGCAGCCATCCCAGTTTATTGCTGATCAGGACATCCTGCCTGCGTATGTTCAACTCTTTTAAAAATCTGCCGAGAGATTGTAACGCCAGGCCAGCCCCGTATTTTCCTGCCGAATCGAATACGGCAGGGCGTGCCGAATGATCAACGCTTTCTTTTATTATTGCACACTTTACATTATCATCCAGCGCCTGGTATAAATTACCGAGGCCGCTGGTCCCGAATATTACTTTGGGTAGATCAATTTTTGTTGGCATTTAGTCTGTTAATTAAATTCTATTTTAAAGCCCTTTACACGCCAGTTGTTTCCGTCAGACGGTTTAGTAATCACCAATGCGTCGTCTTCCTGTTTCCACTGCAGTTTTGCCATACTTCCCAGTAATTTTACTCCGGCAATTTTTTTATTATTCAACTTTGAGTTTTTACCCAATGAAAGTATGCGTATATCCCCGTCGCTTTTATCCATTAAAAAAGCATATAAAATATTGCCCTTTGTAGTAAAACGGACATCAGTTGCCTGATAGGCATGCGTATCGCTCAACCCGCCAAAATGACCTTTCGCCTGGTTTGCTTTAATTGTGGAAGGGCCTTCGCCATAAATTTTCCATGGCCGGGTACCATATATCCCTTCGCTGTTAGCCGGAATCCAGGCGGCTAATTCCTCTACAATATTCATCACATCCGGTTCCAGGTCGCCTTCAGGGGTTTGTACCACGTTAATAAGCAGGTTGCCATTTTTACTCACAATATCCAGCAGCATTTGAATTATCTCGGTGCCGGTACGGTATTTCTGGCCGGTTTTATAAAACCAATCGCCAATGGAGGTATCGGTTTGCCAGGGATAGGGACTTATCGAATCGAGCACACCGCGTTCTACATCCTGCGCCCATTTCCCGCCTGACGGCTCTTTGCAGTTGTATACTGCTGTTGGCTTGCCCTTATTAAATGCTATATTACCATTATAGAAATTTGCCAGCATACTGCGCCCTATTTCATCAAAAGGCAGTTTACTGTCTGAGTAAAGCAGATCGGGGTGATAGGTGTCAACCAGTTCCTTTACATCATTATACCATTCTTTCATCCACTCGGGGTTAGTAGTTAGCCAGCCCCTATCGTTAGGGGCCGCTTTAGTATGGTACAGGTCGGCATATTGCGGGTTGGCGCCATCATAAGGTATGCCCTTGTACGGCCCGGCGGTATCTGCCCCATGGGCCGGTTGATACCAGGTATAGCTGGCAGCCAAATGCTCAGATACGCCAAACTTAAGTCCCTCTTTTTTAGCTGCCTGCTGCCATAAGCCAACTACATCTTTGTGCGGCCCCATATTCACTGCGTTCCAGCGGTGTATCTTCGAGTTCCATAAAAAAAAGTTATCATGATGGCTGCCCATGCTTACAAAATATTTAGCGCCCGCCCTTTTATAAAGCGCCATCAGCTTTTCAGGGTCCCATTTCTCGGCTTTCCACAAAGGGATAATATCTTTATAACCAAACTTTGATGGCGTGCCGTAATGCGCTACATGGTACTTATTTTGATTACTGCCCTCTACATACAGGTTCTTTGCGTACCAATCGCCCTGGCGCGGTACGGCCTGCGGCCCCCAATGCGCCCAGATCCCAAACTTTGCATCCCTGAACCATTCCGGGTATTGATATTGTTTCAATGATTCGTCGGTTGGTTTAAACGGCCCGCTGTTAACAGGCATTTGCTGTGCGCTAACGGAAGCAGTAACCATAATGCCTGCAACAATAGCCTTAAATGATGATCTAAATATGGCAGTTTTCATAATTGTAAGTGGTTTATAAAATGCCCGATACCGGTAATTCGCTTGGTTTAAGGTTAACCGGCCGGTGCCCGGTAATACCAAATAAGGCTATAACTGCAAAACAAACCATAGGTACAAAATACCCGTTTTGAATATTGCCAGTTGCATCGCTGATGTAACCAAAAAAACGCGGGATAATTGCCCCGCCAACTATCGACATAATAATGAGGCTGCTGCCAAACTGGGTATCGCCCTTCAAATCTTTAATGCCTAAAGCAAAAATTGTGGGAAACATAATTGACATGAAAAAGCAAATGGCGATAACTGTATAAACAGTAACCATGCCATGTGCATAAATGGCAGAAAAGCAGAGCAGCAGATTGATAGCCGCATAAATTGCCAGTAAATTTTCTGATTTAAAAAAACGCATTAATGCCGTGCCTATAAACCTCCCTATAAGGAAGGCCGCGCCGCAAATGCCGGAGTAGTAAGCTGCTGCTGTTTCGGACAGGCCGGTGGTATGTACAGCATATAATATAAACAGGCTAAATACCGATACCTGTGCACCAACATAAAAAAACTGCGCGGTTACTCCCCAGGCCAGTTGCCGGTGTTTAAAGGCATGCCAGATATTTTTACTTGCCACATGTTCTTCCTTATTTTGAATATCTGGAAGTTTAGTGAATGCAAAAGTTATTGCTACCAGCACCAGTATAATTCCTAAAACAAAATAAGGCGTTTTAACAGAATAGGCTTCGGTTGCAAGCGCCATTTTACGGGCGCTTTCCGTCATGGCGTTTAGTTGTGCATCCGTATTACTGCGTGTTAATATTAACCTGGCGCCAATAATAGGGGCCAGCGTAGTAGCCAGGCCATTGAAAGACTGCGCAAAATTTAAGCGCAGGCTGGCGGTTTGATGGT
This sequence comes from uncultured Mucilaginibacter sp., assembly GCA_964657585.1. Taxonomy (GTDB): domain Bacteria; phylum Bacteroidota; class Bacteroidia; order Sphingobacteriales; family Sphingobacteriaceae; genus Mucilaginibacter. The sequence continues at coordinate 4,747 of CAZZVY010000009.1, forward strand.
CGCCTAATACAGTAATATAGGGATTGGCCGCTGTTTCGAGCGTAGTGAGGCCGCAGGCAATGATAAAAAGTGCCACTAAAAAAAATGCATACTGTTGTGTGTTAGCAGCCGGGATAAAAAGAAAACAGCCGGTAGCAAAAACTAAAAGGCCAACAATTATGCCTGTTTTATAGCCAAATCTCTTCATAATGTAGCCAGCAGGTAATGCCATCAGAAAGTAGGCAATAAACACGGCGGAATCAACTAATGTGGCCTGTACAGTAGTTAAGGTAAACGACCGTTTAAGGTGCGGTATCAAGATGGGATCGAGGTTGTGAGCAAATCCCCATAAAAAAAACAGGGAAGTGATCAAAATAAATGGAAATAAGGTACTGCTTGGTTTTTTCATATGAATGCAGGGTATAATTGGTATTTCAAAGAAAGTATTTCAGAGCTTTTCGATGATCATAAAATTATCTGATAATTAAGATATATTATCTTTGCAGGCTGCTTTTACAATTTTTAATGAATACTTTTTTATTTTGACGCCGTTTGGTTTTTAGATAATCTTGTCAGTCGTTATTATTCGCTAAGAATTAATTGTTCTTAAAGCAGTTTAACAAATGTTGTAAATGAAGCCGCAATTGCTAAAAATAGCTTATGGCCTTGGTCAGTCCTTTGATATCAGAAAGGAGATGAAACCCAACATCAATAACCGCTGGCACTATCATGCCGAGGTAGAACTGATCTGTTTTCAACGTGGGCGCGGCACCCAGTTTGTTGGCGATCACATTGCCCAGTTTGAGCCGGGCGATGTAGTATTAGTAGGCAGTAACCTGCCCCATTTTTGGAAATTTGATGATATAGCCGTTGATACGGCCGACGAAACAGAGCCTTATTCAACAGTAGTGCATTTTTTTGAGCATTTTATAGGCGAACGTTTTTTGCACTTGCCTGAAGCACGCCCGGTTAAACTATTGTTGGAAAAAGCCAGGCAAGGCATTATGATTAAAGGCAAAAGTGCCGAATACGTTAGCAGGTTAATTGAAAAGATATACGAAAAAGAAAGGCTGCACAAAATTATGGCACTAATCGAGTGCCTGGATTATATGGCTGCATCTGATCAGTTATATAGTCTTTCGTCTATAGGCTTTACTTATGAATTTCCAGCTTCAGAGAACAAAAGGATCAATTCCATCTATAACTATACCCTAAATAATTTTCAAGGTAAAATTACGCTGAACGAAATTGCTGCAATAGCTGATATGACCCCCAACTCCTTTTGCCGTTATTTCAAACATCATACCGGCAAAACCTATCTTGATTTTTTAACAAACATCAGGATTGGATATGCTTGCAAACTGCTGCTGGAAAACAAACTCTCGGTAAAGCAGGTTTGTTATAATTGCGGTTATAATAACTTTTCATGCTTTCACAAAGTATTTAAGCAAATGACCGGTAAAACGCCACAAATTTACCAGCAGGATTTTAAGGCCGCTTATTAATGCATTAACTCTTATGCACCGAAGCTAAAAATCAGTAGTTAAGTGCGAGTGAACTTTAACTGCTTTCCTACTTGTTTAAGCCACATGCAGGCTATTAATTCATGACCCGCAGGCATTAGGTGTATGCCATCACATACCCAAATATTCTATTGGCGGATATTTACAATGGCCTTGTCGCCTCGGAACGGTAAAATATATCCTTTCCCCCAGTTTCCTTGTTGTTACTTATTGGCTGTGCAGGTAATACCGATGGCACAGCCATACCGCCCTGACAATTGTTGAGGCTTGTTTAAGCACATCCTGCGGAATAATGGCTGGGAACTGGGCATTAGAAATCTATATAGCAGCTATACTATATTTAACGCCCTTTTGTGTATCAAAAGTAAGTAAATAACCGTTTGCAGTTTTTACCCCCCTTGCTGGTAAACCAGTAACTTTTACGGGGTAAGCCGTGCGGATGCGGCATACTCCGCCTGCAACCGATAGTATGGATGCGGTGACTATTTTTTTATCCTTCCAGTTCATAGCTACTGTAAAATTACCCTGCCCCTTTAAGCCGGATATATTGCCATTGCTCCAGGCATCGGGCAGGGCTGGCAGCATATAGATTTCACCTGACTGACTTTGCAGCAGCATCTCGCACATGCCGGATAGACCGCCAAAATTGCCGTCTATCTGAAATGGCGGATGAGCATCAAATAAGTTAACATATGAACCGCCCCCATTTGCGTAATTAGTACCTGTTGCGCCGGTAAGGTGCAGCAGGTCATGTATCATTTTATAGGCATGGTTGCCATCCAGCAACCTGGCCCAAAAGTTTATCTTCCAGGCCAGGCTCCAGCCGGTACCGGCATCGCCCCGCAGTTCCAGCGTTTTTTTGGCTGCAGCAGCAAACTCAGGCGTTTCAATTGGCGAGATTTCTTTTCCGGGGAAGAGCCCGAACAGGTGCGATACATGCCGGTGATGGGGGTCAGGGTCTTCCCAGTCTTTATACCACTCCTGCAAATTCCCTTTTTTACCAATATGCAACGGATAAAGCTGTGCCCGTTTTGCAGCAATGGTATCACGGAAAGCCTTATCAGTACCTAACTCATCTGCCGCATTAATAACATTAGTGAACAGGTCCCAAATAATTTCCATATCCATGGTTGTAGCAATAGAAACGCTGCCGCGTTTATGGTTATCATCAAAAAAACTATTTTCAGGCGATACTGATGGCGCGGTTACAAGATACCCTTTATAAGGCACCAGCCAGTCGATACAAAACCTGGCAGCGCCCTTCATTAAAGGGTAAGCGGTTTGGCGCAAGTAATTTTTATCCTTGGTAAACTGGTAATGCCACCATAAATGTTGCGACAGCCAGGGCGAACCCATGGCCCAGTTAGCCCAGGTAGGGTCGCCGTTGCCCAGGTCGCCCACCGGGTTTGACAGCGCCCAAATATCACTGTTATGATGTACCGCCCAGCCATTAGCATGATAAAACTGCTTAGCCGTGACCCTGCCGGTTACTGCGGCATCTTTTATAAAATCAATAAACGGCAAATGCATCTCAGATAGGTTAGCAGCCTCGGCTGGCCAGTAATTCATTTGCACGTTAATATTAGTGGTGTAATTGGAACTCCATGGCGGGCGCAACTCTTTATTCCATATACCCTGTAAATTAGCCGCTGCACCACCTGGCCGCGAACTGGATATCAGCAAATAACGGCTGTATTGAAAATACAAAGTTTCAAAAAAAGGGTCCCTGGCGCCCTCGGTATATTTAAGCAGTCGCTCGTCGGTAGGCAGTATGGCATTCGTATTATTTGCCGGGGCTTCCAGGTTAAATGTAAGGCGGTTAAAATATTTATGATAATCTGCAAAATGGGCGCTTTGCAGCACAGGCCAGTTCTTTAGCATAGCTTTGCTTAAATAGCCGCCAGCCAGTTTGCTTTCGTCTTTTCCCTCGGTAACAGGGCTTTTATCAAATCCGTTAAAACTTGTGGCGGCAGAGAGGTATACAGTAACTTCAGTTGCATTTTTTACAACAATACCACTGGTATCGGCGCTCACGGTGCCGCCTTTGTTTACCGCCTTTATTAAAAGCTCATAGCGCATCCCCCGTTTGCCGCTGCTGTCTTCCCAGGTAATGGGATTGTCAGAACGTACATAACTTGGCTCTAAATGTGCTGGCGCACGGCCTTTCATAGCTAACTCATTATTGCCTACCGGTATATTTTGATGTCTTAAAAGGTTAGTGGCACCCAGTTTAAAGCTTATGGCCCCCGGCTTGTCTGCAGTAAAATGTATCACCATTACCTGATCTGGCGCCGAGCTGATCATTTGTCGTGTATATTCTACTCCATCAATTGTAAATCGCGTGGTAGCAATAGCATCCTTAATGTTCAGGTCACGGTAATAAGCAGAAGGAACGGTGTCTTTAAATTGCTGATTAATGTTCAAGTCGCCCAGCGGGTAATAAGATTCTGAATAATAACCCTGCATTTTTTTAGCATAATTGTAAGCGCCGGCATAATCCTCATTTTTAAAAAGCGCCTCACGTGCTAGCAATAAGTTGGCATAGGCATGGGGGTTTACATTGGTGCGTACCGGGCCGCCCGTCCACAAGGTGCCTTCGTTTAGCTGTATCAGTTCCTGGTTTACCCGGCCAAAAATCATAGCGCCCAGGCGGCCGTTGCCAATAGGCAGGGCTTCCGTCCAGACCGCTGCAGGCTTTTTATACCAGAGTTTCAGGTTCTGCTGGCCTAAGCCTAATAGTGGCATAAGCGCTATTGTGGCATTTATAATTACTTTTTTAAAACTCATAATTAGGTTAAACTTGATTATGTATGTAATTTGACAGTTATATACTGTTACTATTTAAGCCAGCACAGTATGTTTACAGTAATTAAGCTCGTATTTAATTTATACCGGCATTTGTTACAAATGTAACGGGTTAGGATAATTAAGCAACTGTGTTGTTAATATTACTTACTTACGCCACTAAAAGCTAAATGACGCATATAAGCTATTATTTTATCAACTTATCTAACTTATTAATATGAAGGAAAGCGGTGCCTTACTTAAATTAAGAAGATTAAAAAGAGCGAAGTAAGATTTATCTTAAAATGTGCTATAACCGTTACTCTCGTACATGTAATTGTCAATTATTAAACAACGTATCTGTTGTAATTAAATAGTGCGTATTTTTGATTAATGAACACAGCAAACTTATTGCAACGCGCCTTACAATTTGATTTTTTAAGCATAGAAGAGGGCATACATTTATACAATAATGCCGCCACGCCCGAACTTGTTTATACAGCGAACGAATTACGTAAGATACAGGTGCCGCATGGTAAGGTAACCTGGCAAATAGACCGGAATGTAAATACCACCAATGTTTGTATTGCCAACTGCAAGTTCTGTAATTTTTTTCGCCGCCCAGGGCACGAGGATAGCTACATCACTGATATTGAGACTTATAAGAAAAAGATAGAAGAAACCTTTCGTTTAGGCGGCGATCAGTTATTATTGCAAGGCGGCCACCACCCTAACCTGGGCCTGCAATTTTACGCCGATCTGTTCAGGGAGTTAAAAAGGCTTTATCCCGATCTTAAACTGCACAGCCTCGGGCCACCGGAGATTGCCCATGTGGCCAAGCTGGAAGGCATGAGCCATTATGATGTGCTTAGAGCGTTGAAAGAAGCCGGTCTGGATTCGCTTCCAGGCGCCGGCGCCGAGATATTGAACGACCGTGTACGCAGATTGATATCTAAAGGGAAATGCGGCGGTAAGGAATGGCTTGATGTGATGCGCGCCGCGCACCAGCTTAACCTGCCTACATCTGCCACCATGATGTTTGGCCATGTAGAAACCATTCCAGAACGTTTTGAACATTTAGTTTGGATACGCCAGGTGCAGTCAGAGAAGCCGGAAGGCCATTACGGCTTTATTGCCTTTATCCCCTGGCCTTTTCAGGACGATGGCACATTGCTGCGTAAAGTGCGGGGTATTACCAACAATGTAACCGGCGACGAATACATACGCATGATTGCCTTGAGCCGTATTATGCTGCCTAATATAAAAAACATACAGGCATCATGGCTTACAGTAGGCAAACAGGTTGCCCAGATGTGCCTGCATGCCGGCGCGAATGATTTTGGCTCAATAATGATAGAGGAAAATGTGGTCTCAGCCGCTGGCGCGCCACACCGTTTTACCGCGCTGGGCATACAAAATGCCATTAAAGAGGCCGGTTTCGAGCCGCAGTTACGCACCCAAAAATATGTTTGGCGCGATGTGCCTGCACAGCTGGAAGAGCAGGTGATTAATTATTGAAAAGCGGAAAATTCCGCCTTTTACAGGCGATCTGCCTTAAGGCGGCTTCTTTGTGGTTGGGTGGTAATTTTGGTTTTGAGATGAGGATCTTGATGAGTTGATAGATCTGAACTATCCAACGCCTAAACCAGGCTATCCCCTCAACTTATCCAGCAGATCACTTAATTGCCCGGCTTCTTCTTCAGTAAGGTGATCTTTAAGGAAATCTTTGGCTTTAAATTCGGTATCCATTTTTGCAAGGGTTTTTAGCCCAAGTTCACTGATGCGGATATCTACAGCACGGCGATCTTTTTTGTTAGTGCATCGCGAAACCATACCTTTCTGTATCAGGCGGTCCACAATGCGGGATGCGTCCGACATTTTATCTATCATTCGCTCCTTCAACAAGTTAACGGTAGCCGGGCAGGGGTATTGCCCCCTTAGTATACGCAAAATATTAAACTGCTGGCTGGTAAGGTTATGCTGTTCAAATTTTTCGCGGCTGATATTAGCTATCCAACCGTAAGTATAAGAAATATTGATAATTACTTTATGGTAGTTATCTTCAAAATTAGTGCTTTGAATTTCTTTTTCTATTTGCATAGTAATATACCCTATTTAACCAATAGTGTATTCCGCTTTTATATCTTTTGTATTGTATAACAATTTAGGTCTGTTGCAACACCACGTGGGCAGTGTTAATTTACAGCAGCTACAGTTGCCACTTTAAATGGTTTTACATCTACTGTTTCCCAAACACCCTGGGTAATATAAGGCTCACCTTTCTTCCATGCTTCCAGCTCTTCTTCACTTTCAAACTGCATCACCATAACCGAGCCAATCATATCCCCATTATCGTTCAATATGGCTCCGCCTAAAATATAGTTACCCCGAAACTTCAGATCTCTCAGGGAATCTAAATGATGCGGCCTTACATCCATGCGGCGTTTGTGTGCGTCTGTATCGGTAAAATCATAACCGGTGATAAGGTATTGCTTCATAATATTTGTGTTATTAGAATGGTGAAACAAGTGTAAGCATTAATTCGTTTTAATTTGAAAAATAAAAACGCCGGTAAGTGTATTTTTTACATATTTGTTTTTTACACCAAGCATAAACTATAATGAATAAGGATTTATATGCGGAGTTTGAGCAGTTGTATAGTAAACCTGCGGCTAATGCATTTTTTTCCCCCGGCCGCATAAACCTTATTGGCGAACATATTGATTATAACGGCGGACTGGTTATGCCATGTGCCATCACTTTTGGCACCTGGCTGCTTACATCAGCTAACAACGATGGCGTTTTCCGATTTAAAAGCCTGAATTTTGAAGGGCAATACAACATACCGTTACAAAATAATTATCAAAAAGATGATACCCACTGGTTTAATTATCCTATAGGCGTTATCCAGCATTTTTTGATGGACGGGCATAAATTACAAGGACTGGATATGTTATATTATGGTAACATTCCTATTGGTTCCGGCCTTTCATCATCTGCCTCCATAGAGGTAGTTACCGCCTTTGCGCTTAATTATCTTTTCAATTGCGGATACACTAAGCTTGAATTGGTTAAGCTTTCAAAGTGGGTAGAAAATATTTTTATCGGCCTCAACAGCGGCATTATGGATCAGTTTGCCGTTACCTTTGGACAGGCTAATAAAGCGCTGATGCTGAATTGCGAAACACTGGATTACCAGGCGGTTGACAGCAACCTGGGGGAGTATGTGCTTGCTATTATTAACACAAAAAAGCCCCGCAAACTGGCCGAGTCTAAATACAATGAACGTGTGCATGAATGCGCTACTGCCCTTGCGCAATTGCAACAAAAACTGAACATAAAAAATCTGTGCGATATTGATACTGCTGCGTTTAATCAATACAAATACTTAATTACTGATGCTGTTGTTTTAAAACGTGCAACGCATGTAGTTGAAGAAAATGACCGCGTTAAACTGGCGGCAGCTGTATTGTCACAAAGCAATTTAACCGACTTCGGTAAATTAATGTATGCATCGCATAATTCTTTACGTGACTTATATGAAGTGAGCGGCATAGAACTGGACACCGTAGTTGCGTACAGCAAAACCAACACAAATGTTGCCGGCGCACGTATGACAGGGGCTGGCTTTGGCGGCTGTGCCATAGCGTTGGTTAAAGCCAATGCATTTGATCAGTTCAGTAACGAATTAATAGCTTACTATACGGATATAATAGGTTATGCCCCTGAAGTTTATAGTTCGTTAATTGCCAATGGTGTGGGCATATTAAACAATTAAGTCTGATTAATTACAAACCCTCATGCGCAAACTGAAGTTAGATGAGCTAAACCGCGCTACTGTACCTGAATTTAAGGTCGGGCAAAAACTGCCGGTAGCTGTAGTGCTGGACAATGTGCGCAGTATGCATAACGTAGGCTCCATATTCCGTACATCAGATGGTTTTGCTGTTGAACAGATTTGCTTGTGCGGGATAACCGGTCAGCCGCCACATAGGGAAATTGAAAAAACTGCATTAGGCGCTACACAATCTATCGAATGGAGTTATTATGCCGATGTTTTAACAGCTGTTGAAAAGCTAAGAGCTGAAGGCTATCAGATTATAGCCATTGAGCAAGCTGAAAACAGCACTATGCTGGATGCATTTAATCCTGACCCCGCTCAAAAATATGCGCTTATATTTGGTAATGAAGTGAACGGTGTTACCGATGAGGTAATGTACAAAACCGATACCTGCATAGAAATACCGCAGTTTGGCACCAAGCACTCATTTAATATTGTAGTATCGGCCGGTATTGTTTTATGGGATTTTTATGTAAAATTAGGTTTAAGCCTGTAAAGATATGAGCGCGATCGCCAAAAAATTAATGATGAAGCCGGGAAGCCGCTGGTTATTATACAACGCACCGCTCGGCTACCCGGATCTGCTGCAACCGCTGCCAAAAGGCATAAACCTGTTTTACGACATAAACGGCGAATTTGATGGCGTACAGACTTTTGTAAAAAACAGCGCTGAACTAATTGAGAACTTAAAGCTCATAGTGCCGGTATTAAAACTAAAAAAAGAAACCATTTTTTGGATTACCTATCCCAAAAAATCATCGGGTATACCAACCGACCTGGAAATGATGGGCAGTTGGGACGAGTTAGGCACTTATGGATTAAACGGCATAGCGGCCGCAGCAATCAATGAAACCTGGACCGCCCTTCGTTTTAGACCAAAAGAATTATCAAAAAAATCAGATACCTGTAACGAGGAAATAACCAAAAATGATTACTCCAGGTACATTGATGTAACTAATAAACAGATTATCCTGCCAGCTGATATTTTAGCTGCGCTGCAAAATAATCCTAAAGCGATGAACACCTATCAGTCCCTATCCTACTCTAACCGCAAGGAATATGTATTATGGATTTTGACCGCTAAACAGGATATAACAAAAGTTGAACGTTTACAAAATATGGTGAAGAAATTGATTGCAGGTAAAAAGAACCCATCGGAGAAGTAAAAATCTGTAGTAGGAATTGGTATATTAGCTATGTTATAATTATGATGCGTTTTAAATTTATAATGGTTTGCTTTATAGCGGTCGCCTTATTAAATGTTAAGGGATTTGCCCAACAGCAGACCATAATTGACAGCACAACCGCAAAGACTATACTTAATAATTGTGCTGCGAAATTCCCTAAATTTTACCGTGAATTTAATTATAGTAAGGTGCATGACACCCTCATCAGAAAATTTATCTTCGTGAAATACCCCGATGGCGTAGATAACGGCCCGGCAAAAGCAGGCCCTAAAGGCAACATTTTTATTGATATTAAATATCTGGAAAGTGAACAACCTAATTTTGACGACAACCGGCTTATTGTTGTACTTTACCATGAAATTGGCCATTTGCATTATTTTATGACTACTCCGCCAACTAAGCGCGACATAATGGAAAATGAAAAGTTTGCCTTTGAGTACTCGCTGTTAAAAACTAAGGAACTGGCCGCAAATGGTGATTATATGCCGCTAAAAACAGGTTTAAAATTTATGAAGCTGAGAAGCGAAAGCAATAATCTGCAAGACCCGCATGTACGGGCATTAAAATTAATGGTGACTGAACCACTATATGCCCAATATCTGGTATACATCAAAGGTAAATAGCCGTATTAACCAGTCTTCTTTTTAAAGAGGTTTACCTTTGATTCCTTGCCGTGCAACAGCCGCTCGATATTGCGCTGATGCGTTACCAGTATCAGCACGCATATACACATACCATAAATTACGATAGAATTAATGCCTTTAGGATAAATAAAGGTAACCGCTATAAGGTAGGTAAAGCCTGCCGTAATTGAACTTAGCGAAACGTAATGGGTAATAAGCAGCACTATAATAAATACTACCACACACAGTAAGGCAGCCTGTAAATGTATGGCCAATACCATCCCGCACAATGTGGCTACGCCCTTGCCGCCACGAAAGCCGGCAAATATAGGGAACAAGTGACCCATCACAGCAGCAATACCCAAGGCTAACTCGTAATTCACAAACATAATTGAGTGCGTAGCGCCGGTGGTAGACATACCTATCAGGTAAGCCAGGTTAGTTGCCGTAAACCCTTTTAAGATATCGATGATCATTACCGGTATACCTGCTTTTTTTCCTAAAACCCTAAAGGTGTTAGTAGCCCCGGCATTCCCGCTTCCATATTCCCGTACATCAATCTTATAGAATGTTTGCCCTATCCAAACCGCTGTTGGAATGGAGCCCAACAGGTATGCCATTATAAGCGCTGAAATGGAGTAGACAGATATCATCTAAGTACAATATTACTAATTTGAGCTATTAATAATATATTAATTATTACTTAACCGCCTTTAAACTCATATCCAGACTTTTAACAGAATGGGTTAGCGACCCCATAGATACATAATCAACCCCGCAGGCGGCATAGTCAAGTACGTTTTCAACTGTTATCCCGCCCGAGGCTTCGGTGATATACCTACCCTCTATCATATTAACCGCTTGTTTTAAAACTTCAAACCTAAAGTTATCAAGCAAAATGCGGTTTATGCCGCCGGTTTGCAGTACCTCTTCAAGTTCTTCCAGGTTCCTTACTTCAATTTCAATCAATAGCTTTTTGTTTGTATCAATTAAATATTGTTGTGCACTTTTAATAGCGTTGGCTATCCCCCCGGCGTAATCAACATGATTGTCCTTGATCAGTATCATATCATACAACCCAAAACGGTGATTTACGCCGCCGCCAATCCTAACCGCCCATTTCTCCAGGTAACGTAAGCCAGGTGTAGTTTTGCGGGTATCAAGCACCCGGGTATTGGTGCCGCGCAATATATCAACCACTTCGTTAGTGGCAGTTGCAATACCGCTCATGCGCTGCATGCAATTAAGCACCAGCCGTTCGGCCATAAGTATACTGTGTACGCTGCCTTCCACCTCAAAGGCAATATCTTTAGGGTTTACCTCGGCACCATCCGCCAGGAACAGATTGATTTTAAGGTTTGCATCTACTTCATTAAATATATCTGCCGCAAGTTCCACACCTGCCAGTATACCAGTATCCTTAATAATTAACCGAGCCTTGCCGTTTGTCCCTGACGGGATCGTAGCTAAAGAGGTATGGTCGCCATCGCCAACATCCTCGGCCAGTGAAGTTTTTATAAATTGATGTATGATATCTTTATTCAAAACCTTAAATTACTTTAAAGGCAAAAGTAATAACATTTAAGCGTTTATGGTATTAACAACTAATCATCTTAGATGGCCTGAAGGACCTTCCTGAAATTTACAGAGGATATTAAGCTGTTCAAGCTTGTATTCAATGATATTAATCAAATCGATTTTTGGATATTTGATTAAAGATTTCCTCTCAACTCCTGCTCCCGTTCTATAGCCTCAAACAGCGCCTTGAAATTACCGGCCCCGAATGAACGCGCCCCTTTGCGCTGGATGATCTCAAAAAACACCGTCGGCCTGTCTTCCACCGGTTTGGTAAATATCTGCAGCAGGTAACCTTCGTCGTCACGGTCAACCAGGATACCTAATCGTTTAAGGGGTTCAACATCTTCATCTATTTTGCCCACGCGGTTTTCCAGTTCATCATAATAGGTGGTTGGAACGGTTAAAAACTCAACACCGCGGCTTTGCAGTTCGGTAACCGTTTTCACGATATCATGTGTAGCTAAGGCTAAATGCTGCACGCCTTCGCCTTCATAAAATTCCAGGTATTCTTCTATCTGGCTTTTCTTTTTGCCTTCCGCCGGCTCGTTTATCGGGAATTTCACATAGCCATTGCCATTGCTCATCACCTTACTCATCAGTGCGGAGTATTCGGTCGATATCATCTTATCATCAAAAGTGAGGATGTTTCTAAAACCCATTACTTCCTCGTAAAAATTAACCCAATGGTTCATTTTATGCCAGCCTACGTTACCTACGCAATGATCAACATACAACAGGCCAATATCGGTAGGGTTGTAATTGCTTTTCAGTTTTCTGTAGCCTGGCATAAAAACGCCATGATAGTTTTTACGCTCGATAAACAAGTGTACTGTTTCGCCATATAATTTAATGCCGCTGGTGCGCACTTCGCCATCATCATCCGTCAGGGTTTGCGGCAATTGATAAGGTTCGGCCCCGCGAGAGGTGGTTTGCTTAAATGCATCGTAAGCATCATCCACCCAAATAGCCAATATCTTTACCCCGTCTCCATGCTTTTTAATATGCTCGGCAATTGGGTGGTCTGAATGTAGCGGCGTGGTTAACACTAACCTGATCTTACCCTGTTGCAACACATATGATGCACGGTCGCGAATGCCTGTTTCGGGCCCTGCATAAGCTAAATCCTGAAAACCGAACGCTGTTTTATAAAAATGTGCCGCCTGTTTAGCGTTGCCAACATAAAATTCTACATAATCAGTACCGTTTAGTGGAAGAAAATCTGTGATCCCTCCTAAATCCGTCCGAAGGGGGAGTACATTAGCCCCATCCAAATCCCCCCTCAAGGGGTTGACTTTATTATATTGTGCTGTTAATATATCCATGATAATTTTTTTTGCTCCTTAAAATTGAAGCTGTTAATTAGATGTTGTTATGGTGTCCACTTCTGTTCCTTCCCTTTGCGAGGTTAGGAGTGGTCCGCCCATGAATGATAATAATTAGGGTCTTCTATATTAACCGCATCCTCCGTTAATTGCAGGGGATGAAATGGGTCTATCATTACGGCCAGTTCCTCGGTTCTTTCTTTGCCTATTGATTTCTCTACTGATCCCGGATGCGGCCCATGCGGAATGCCTGCCGGGTGCAGGGTGATCTGTCCCTTTACCACGTTCTTACGGCTCATAAAATCGCCATCTACATAGTATAACACCTCATCACTGTCTATATTGCTGTGGTTGTATGGTGCCGGGATAGATTCAGGGTGATAATCAAATTTACGTGGTACAAAACTGCACAATACAAAATTATGGCCCTCAAAGGTTTGATGAACCGGCGGCGGCTGGTGTACACGGCCGGTTATTGGTTCAAAATCATGAATTGATAACCCCCAGGGATATTGAAAGCCATCCCATCCCACAAAATCAAAAGGATGTGTACCATAAGTATATGGGTATATTAATCCTTGTTTTTTGATCAGTATCTTAAAGTCGCCTTTTTCATCGTGTGTTTGCAGGTTAACAGGGCGTTTAATGTCGCGCTCACAATAGGGCGAATGTTCCATTAACTGACCGAATTGGTTACGATAACGTTTAGGTGTGCGCACCGGGCCAAAGCTCTCTACTATAAATAACCGGTTATCTGTGCTGTCAAAATCCAACTGGTAAATTGTACCTCGTGGTATTATCAGGTAATCGCCATATTCAAATTTAATCTCGCCAAAACCGGTTTTTAAAGAACCCGTACCTACATGTATAAATATAACCTCATCAGCCTGCGCATTTTTAAAGAAATAACTGGTCATACTGTTACGTGGCGAAGCCAGGGAAATATGCAGATCGTTATTTACCAGCACAGGCTTGCGGCTATCCAGGTAATCATCGGCCGTTTTAATATTAAAACCAATAAGGCTGGTATGCTTTAAGTGTTTGGCACGCGCTATTTTAGGTTCAACTGAATACGGCTCGCCGAGAGTTTTAACAATAGTTGGCGGATAGGTATGATAAACCAACGAGTATAAACTTGAAAACCCCTCGGTAGATACCAGTTCTTCGGCATATAAATTACCGTCCGGCTTACGGAAAATGGTATGCCGTTTATGCGGGATATGGCCTAATGTATGATAGACAGGCATTTTAATTAGAATTAGTTAATTGGTTAAAACGGTAAAGAAGCTATCAGGAAACCGGCTGTTGGCAAACCCCTGTTTATAAAGGATTTAAGGGGCCTGATACCTTACTTAACCCAACTGTATTGCGCTAAAACAATGCTGGAGAGGACAGCATACCTGAAAATTGCCGAACCGCTCATGGAGGTTAACCCCATAGAAGTATAAAAGCCTTTGATGATATGCAAAATCATATTCAAAATTACCTGTTTCAATTTTAATATGCAAGCATAATAATCCGATCCTTAATTATAGTTTATTGTCGTTGTAAAAATATCAGGTATTTAATCTTTTTGCTGCATAATGGGCCGCACGGTGCGCTGTTCTATCCGCTTTTCATAATTAACTCCTTGGAATATCCGGTGTACATAAATGCCTGGGGTATGTACATGGTCAGGGTCAAGCGCACCTGCAGGTACTAATTCTTCTACTTCAGCTATTGTTATTTTACCGGCCATGGCCATCACCGGGTTAAAATTACGTGCTGTCGATTTATAGATAAGGTTGCCGGCCGTATCGCCTTTCCAGGCTTTTATAATAGCAAAGTCGGCATCAAAGGCCATTTCCATCAAATAATCTTTACCGTTAAAATTGCGCACTTCCTTACCAATAGCTATTTCAGTACCAATGCCTGCGGGTGTAAATATAGCTGGCATGCCATACCCGGCTGCCATACAGCGGGTAGCTAAAGTGCCTTGCGGAATTAGTTCCACTTCCAGTTCGCCGCTTAGCAATTGCCGCTCAAACTCAGCATTTTCACCCACATATGATGCTATCATTTTCTTCACCTGCCGTTGTTTAAGCATCAGGCCAATGCCAAAATCATCAACACCGGCATTGTTTGATATGCAGGTTAAACCGGTGATATTCTTTTTAACCAAAGCCGCTATACAGTTCTCGGGCAAGCCGCACAAACCAAAGCCCCCCAGCATAAGGGTCATGCCGTGGGTAATATCGCGTATGGCTTCATCAGCGCTTTTTACTACTTTGTTCATCTTTTATAATTAAGCATTTGGCATTGTGTTATTAAATAACTTGAATTGGCAATTCAAAGGTACTAAGGTAAATGAACTTTATTATTTTGCCATCAATTTCATAATTATCTACTTCGGCAATACCATCAATGAGGCAACAACTACCTATCAACTAATAAACATGACATTACATACCATAGATACCGGCTTTTTTAAATTAGATGGCGGCGCCATGTTTGGCGTGGTACCAAAAGCTATCTGGCAAAAAACAAACCCTGCTGATGAAAACAACTTGTGTACCTGGGCTATGCGTTGCCTGCTGGTGGAAGATAGTAAACGGTTAATACTGATAGATACCGGCATAGGCAACAAGCAAAGCGAAAAGTTTTTCAGCCATTATTACTTGCATGGCAATACAACGCTGGATGGCTCGCTTAATAAATTGGGCTTTCACCGGGATGATATTACCGATGTGTTTTTAACTCACCTGCACTTTGATCATGTTGGCGGTGCGGTTAAACGTACAGGCGAATCCCTTGCCCCTGCATTTAAAAATGCAGCCTATTGGAGCAACGAAAAGCATTGGAACTGGGCCTTATACCCTAATGAGCGCGAAAAAGCGTCTTTTTTAAAAGAA
Source organism: uncultured Mucilaginibacter sp. (assembly GCA_964657585.1). Taxonomy (GTDB): domain Bacteria; phylum Bacteroidota; class Bacteroidia; order Sphingobacteriales; family Sphingobacteriaceae; genus Mucilaginibacter. Next base: position 20,475 of record CAZZVY010000009.1, read on the forward strand.
AACATATTGCCTATACAGGAAAGCGGACAGCTTAAATTTATTGATGTGCAGGATGGCGTAACTTTTACCGATAATTTCAAGGTCCGTTTTGTATCCGGCCATACTGATAGCATGATGCTGCCGCTCATCAATTATAAAGAGCGGCAAATATTGTACATGGCTGATCTGCTGCCGTCTGTTGGGCATTTGCCTTTGCCCTATGTAATGGCTTATGATATGTTCCCTTTGATCACCATAGCCGAGCGCAGTAAATACTGGACCGAAGCGGTTGAGGGAAATTATGTGCTATATCTGGAACACGACCCTGAAAATGAATGCTGCACCGTACGGCAAACTGATAAAGGTATCAGGGTAAAAGATGTATTTAAGTTAAATGAACTGTAGCCCGGATAAAAACGCCCCTGTCTGCAGCATTAAATCAATGATTTTTTAGTTTGAATAATTAGGCTTGTGCAGTTAATATACTATCTGTAGATGCAAATTATATTATTAGCATTGCTTGTTAAAATTTTATGATTGATTTTCTGGAAAAGTGTTTACAGAAACGGGCATTTACCTGTTATTTGGCTGGTAGATTATAATTGATAACTATTAAAGTTTCATGCAACCGCTAAACTGCTGCTTACTGCCTTGGCGCAATAGTTTAGTGCAAACTTGCAAACCAGCTATGCTTGATTCGAGCACAATAGTACCAATTACTTATATAAGCAATGGAATTTACGAAAATAAATTATTAACCATTAGTTTATAAAAGTGTAATATACATTAATAATGTTCGGCATGGCTATTGTTATACTAAGATAAAACAAAAACTTATATGAATTTATTTAACGTGCCCAGCCCGGACGATACCGAGGAAGTATTTCCGTCCGAAACTACTGAAACCGGTTATGATGCGGACGACACTGATCTGGATGATACAGATGACGATTTGTATGATGATGATGAAACTGATCTGGACGACATCGATACGGAAGATGACGAAGATGCGGTGATTGACCCGGAAGACGAAGAGGAAATTTAAAAGCGCAGGGGAAGCAAACGCTTCCCCTTTCATTTCTACCCTTGGGGACTTAGCTTTAATCCGTTCGTCTCTCATCGTCATTAAAAAGCAACTAATCTCCAATTACTTATCAACTAATCACTAAAACCTTACCTTTGCATGCTGATGAGCAAGCACGGAAGGATATTAGTGGCCATGAGTGGCGGGGTAGACAGCTCTGTTGCAGCGGTAATGCTGAATGAACAGGGTTATGAAGTGATAGGCCTTACTATGAAAACGTGGGACTATGCCTCGTCAGGCGGCAGTTCAAAAGAAACCGGCTGCTGCAGCCTGGATAGCATTAACGATGCACGTTCGCTGGCTGTTGGTTATGGCTTCCCGCATTATATTCTGGACATACGTGATGAGTTTGGTGATTTTGTGATCGATAACTTTGTGGACGAATATCTGGCCGGCCGCACTCCTAATCCCTGTGTATTATGCAACACCCATATTAAGTGGGAAGCCCTTTTAAAACGCGCTGATAAGCTGGATTGTGAGTTTATTGCCACCGGTCATTATGCTAACATCCGCCTGCAGAGTAATGGCCGTTACGTAATATCAAAAGGCAAGGACGAAAATAAAGACCAGTCCTATGTACTTTGGGGCGTATCACAGCAAAACCTGTCGCGTACTAAATTTCCCTTAGGCAGCTTCAGCAAACCTGAAATAAGGCAGATGGCCTTGGATATGGGACAGCACGAACTGGCTGCTAAAAGTGAAAGCTATGAAATATGCTTTGTACCTGATAATGACTATCGCTCGTTTTTAAGGCGTAAAGTGGAAGACTTGGACACACGTGTGGGCATGGGTGCGTTTGTATTAACTGACGGCACCATAGTAGGCCAGCACCAGGGTTATCCTTTTTATACCATTGGCCAGCGAAAAGGCCTTGGCATTGCCCTGGGCAAGCCCATGTTTGTTACCAAGATTGAGCCCGATACCAATACTGTAGTGTTAGGCACGCAGGAAGAATTGGAAAAACACGAAGCTTGGGTGCGTAACCTTAACCTGGTTAAATATGAGCATATTAATTTACCCTTACAGGCTATAACTAAAATACGTTATAAGGATGCAGGCGCCGAAAGCACCATTGTACAAATGGGCGAATATATGAAGGTTGAGTTTGACCATGCGGTAGCAGGTATTGCACCGGGGCAATCAGCGGTGTTCTATGAAGGCAATGATTTACTGGGCGGCGGATTTTTGATGTAATGCGCCTAACGCTGCCCTCTCTAAAATAGAGTATTCTGAAAACAACTCTTTTTTACATTAGTGCGAATTAGTGAATTTTTAAGCCCTCTTTTTTGGATAGAGATGGTTGAGGCTATTCACTTTTAATTTGCTAATCCGCTTCTTTGTATTTTATTTGCAGAAAAAACTGATTGATGGCTAAAAATTTACTCATTGTAGAGTCGCCGGCTAAAGCCAAAACCATAGAGGGGTATCTTGGTAAGGATTTTACCGTGAAATCAAGTTACGGCCATATCCGCGACCTTGTTAAAAGCGACGATGCCATTAACATTTCCGGCAATTTTGAGCAGAAGTACGAGGTGCCTGCCGATAAAAAACAGGTAGTAAGTGAGTTAAAGAAATTAGCAAAGGATGCCGATACGGTTTGGCTTGCATCTGACGAGGACCGCGAGGGTGAAGCCATCTCCTGGCACTTATTTGAAACGCTTGGGCTAAAAGACGCCACCACCAAACGTATAGTATTTCACGAGATCACCAAGCCGGCCATTATGCGGGCGATTGAAAATCCGCGCAAGATAGATTATAACCTGGTGAACGCCCAGCAGGCCCGCCGTGTGCTTGACAGGCTGGTGGGTTTCGAGCTATCGCCCGTGTTGTGGAAAAAGGTAAAACCCTCATTATCTGCAGGCCGTGTACAATCGGTAGCCGTAAGGCTGATTGTTGACCGCGAGCGCGAAATAAATAAGTTTAAACCGGAAGCCGCCTTCCGGATTGCCGCCATGTTTGGTAAAGGCCGTGAAGCTTTTAAGGCGGAATTAGCCGAGCGTTACACCCAGCAGGCCGATGCCGAAAAGTTTTTAACTGATTGTGTTAATGCTACATTTAAGGTAAAAGGCTTAGAAACCAAACCGCTGCGCCGCTCGCCTGCTGCACCTTTTACCACTTCAACCTTGCAGCAGGAAGCCAGCCGTAAACTCGGCTTTTCGGTATCGCGTACTATGCAGGTAGCGCAAAAATTGTATGAAAGCGGTAAAATTACCTATATGCGTACCGATTCGGTTAACCTGAGCGATACGGCAATTAACGCGGCGCAGGCACAAATTGTAAGGGCTTATGGCGAAAAATATCATACGTTAAGAAAATACAAAACTAAATCGGCCAGCGCGCAGGAGGCCCATGAAGCCATACGCCCTACTTACTTTGATGTACATACGGTAGATGGCGATAATTCTGAAAAGCGATTATATGAACTGATATGGAAACGTGCCATAGCGTCGCAAATGAGCGAGGCACAATTTGAAAAAACTACCGCAAAAATTGGTATATCTACCCGTAAGGAAGAATTGGTTGCCAACGGCGAGGTATTAAAGTTTGATGGTTTCCTGAAAGTTTACCTGGAATCGAGCGATGATGAGGATGAAGGCGCTAAGGATGATGATAACGCTATATTGCCGCCGCTGACCACCGGCCAGGTGCTTGACCTGCAGGAAATGACCGCTACCGAGCGTTATTCCCGTCCGCCGGCACGCTATACCGAAGCCAGTTTGGTAAAAAAATTAGAGGAACTTGGTATTGGCCGCCCGTCAACCTATGCCCCTACCATCAGCACCATACAAAACCGGGGTTATGTAATAAAAGAAGACCGCGAAGGCCGCACCCGCAATTACCGCATACTTACATTAAAAAGCGGGAGTATTAAAAAAGAAGAGCGTACCGAAAATACCGGTGCAGAACGAAATAAACTATTCCCTACGGATATTGGCGCTGTAGTTAACGATTTTTTAGTGCAATACTTTAACGGCATTGTTGACTTTCATTTTACCGCAGGCGTTGAAAAAAAATTCGATGAAATTGCCCAGGGACTGGAAGAATGGACCGACATGATCCGCAAATTTTACCAGCCTTTTCATAAAGAAGTAGAGAATACCCTTAAAACGGCCGATAAAGCCACCGGCGAACGGGAGCTTGGGTTTCATCCCGAAAGCGACAAAAAAGTATCGGTACGTATTGGCCGTTACGGCCCCTTTGTGCAGGTGGGCGATAATGCAACTGATGAAAGCGAACAAAAGCCTTTATATGCCAGCCTACGTGCCGGACAAATGATAGAAACCATAACTTTAGAAGAAGCGATAGAACTGTTTAAGCTTCCAAAAAAAGTGGGTTTTTATGAAGATAAGGATATGACGGTGGCCATCGGTAAATTTGGGCCGTACATCCGGCATAACGCCGCTTTTTATTCGCTGCCAAAGGATATTGACCCCTTGGACCTTACAGAGCCGCAGGCTATTGAGATTATTGAAGCCAAGCGTAAAAGGGATAGCGAACGCTTAATAAAAGCCTTTGACGAAAACCCCGATGTTAAGATACTGAATGGCCGCTGGGGGCCCTATATTGAATTTGAAAAGCTGAACGTTAAGATACCCAAAGATAAAGACCCGCTTAAATTAACTTTTAGCGAGGTGAAAGCACTTGCCGATGCAATGCCAAAAGATACTAAGAAGTCACGTTTTAACAAAACCGCACCAAAAGCTGCTACAGCTAAAGCGCCGGTAGCTAAGAAGGCGCCGGTTAAAAGAACGGCTGCTAAAAAGAAGCCGTTGGCAAAGAAAAAATAAAATATTTTTCAGGCTATAAAATTTTATTTATCTTAATGCCCTAATACTTATATCCGCCCATACTTATCACTTAATGTATACGTACTGCTATAATGCTAAACGCAAATGTGTTGTTAAGGCAGTTACCGCACTGTTTTTTCTCTTTTGCCTATCGGCATCTTTCTTATTTGCACAAAGCAGCTGCCCTCTAAACATTGATTTTGAAACAGGGACGTTTCAGAACTGGCAATGTTACAAAGGTATTGTGCAGGAGTTGGGCATCGCAAATGTTATTACAGTTAATCCAAGTGTCGCTACATCTAATATCCATACCATAGTCCCTAAAGGTGTTTTGGTTGATTATTACGGTAATTTTCCAATTTCAGCACCAAACGGCGGCAACTACTCAGTAAGACTGGGAAATGACGGTACAGGTGCACAGGCAGAAAGGATAAGTTATACCTTTAACGTACCGGCAAATCAAACCAATTTCTCACTAACTTATCAATACGCTGTAGTTTTACAGGATGGCGGCCATACTCCTTTGGAACAACCGCGGTTTACAGCAAAAGTTTTTGACGTAGCTGCCAACAGTTATATTACATGCTCGTCATTTGATTACGTTGCTACTTCCCAACTGCCTGGTTTCAAAAAGTCAACTGTACTTAGTAATGTTGTTTATAAATCCTGGACACCTGTTACACTTAATTTATCAGGATACCAGGGAAAACAGATCAGGCTGGAATTTACAACTTCTGATTGCACAGTGGGCGGCCACTTTGGTTACGCTTATGTAGACATCAATCAAAATTGCACAAATTTAATTACCGGAGCCGATTATTGCTCATATGCTACAAGTGTTTCGTTAAGCGGGCCGGCTGGCTATGATAAATACAACTGGTATAATGCCGACAAAAGTAAATTGTTAGGTACTACTAACCCTTTAGTGTTAACTACTCCCCCGGCCGACGGTACCGTTTTTGTTTTAGACATTATTCCGTTTGATGGTTTTGGATGCTCAAATACCGTATCTACCATTGTTCACCGGCACGAGATAGGACTTTCAACAATCGATCCTGCACCTGTTTGTTTCCCCAACAAGGTTGATGTAACCCAAACAAGTGTTGTAACAACCCTTGATAATTCCGCAATATTAACTTACTGGAAAGATGCAGCCTGTACCATACCATTACCAGACCCGCAGGATGTTACTATAAGCGGCACTTATTACATCAGGGCAATGAATGCAGTTGGCTGTACAGAAATTAAACCTGTAAAGGTTGTTGCAGATGCTTTACCGGATATTAAAGTGACAAACCCACCTACGGTTTGTTTTTTATCTGCGGTCGATATCACTTCATCTATGGTAGCTGTAAGTCCGGTTAAACTAACTTACTCTTACTGGCAGGATGCAGCTGCAACCATACCATTAACAAACGCCAATGCCATAACTGCTGCCGGTACATACTATATCAAAGGAGTTAACGCAGGCAATTGCAGCGATATAAAGCCGGTAAATGTTACTTTTTTTCCATTGCCTATATTAAATATCAATCCCCCACTGCCGGTATGTGTCCCTTCAACGGTAGATATAACCCAGGCAGCAGTAACTTTTGGCAGCGATAATAATTTAACCTACTCTTACTGGCGCGATTCGATTGCCGCAGTACCGATAGCTGATCCATCAAAAATTTCTGAAAGCGGGACTTATTACATTAAAGCTGTTAATATACACGGGTGCCAGTTAATTAAACCTGTAACTGTAACTGTGTATCCTTTGCCGCAGCTGGCCATTACTAATCCTGCCGGTGTTTGCTTTCCTGAAAAAATCAATATAGGTGCTAACGAAGTAACTGCCGGCAGTACGCTTGTAAACAAATATACTTACTGGAAGGACAGCATAGCTACGGTTGCACTCAATAATTATACAGCAGTTACCGATAGCGGCATATATTATATCAAAGCAACAAGTATTTACGGATGCGAGGTAATTAAACCTGTACTGGTAACTATTCATAAGTTACCGGTTATTAAAATATCGCCGCCATCAAAAGTTTACCAGCCTAATAAAGTGGATATAACCAATCCTGCTATCGTTAAAGGCAGCTCGCCTAAACTTAAGTACAGCTATTATGCAGATGCTTCACTGACAATTGCACTTGAACGCCCGCAGGCTGTGGAAACCACCGGTACTTATTATATCAAAGCTGAAAATGCATCAGGTTGTTTCAGTTCAGCAGCTGTTGATGTAGTGATAGCTTTGAAACCAGATATTGTGGTGCCTAAGGCATTTACACCTACTCAAGCCACTAATAAAACTCTTTATCCGTTCGCTATTGGCATCCAGCATTTTAAATCCTTTATTGTTTATAACCGCTGGGGCAATATCGTATTTAAAACTACCGAGGCATCGGCTGATAATGGCTGGGACGGCACTGATAAAGGCAAGATCCCTTTTTTAGACACCTACACCTGGGTTGCCGATGGGTATGATTATGTTGGAAACCTTGTACATCGTACTGGCAATACAGTAGTTTTAAAGTAGCGCTGGTATGAAAAAAGTATTACTGCTAAGCATATTCATATTATCATTTAAGTTTAATTACGCCCAAGACCCGCATTTTTCGCAATATTTTGCATCGCCGCTTAGTGTTAATCCGGCTAATACGGGTTTCTTTGACGGTGATATACGGTTTGCTATTAACGAACGCCAGCAATGGTTTAACGTTAGGGCAAACTATAGCACTACCAGCATATCTGCAGATATGAAGGTACTGGCCGATAAACTGCCCGAATATGATGTATTAGCATTAGGAGTTATGGGCCTGTTTGATAGCTCACTGGGTGGGACGCTGCAAAGTAACTATGCGTCGCTTTCTGCAGCTTACCATAAGAACCTGGGTTATCAGGGCAGCCACATATTAACCTTAGGAGTGCAATACACTTACGCTAACCTGTACATTGATTATAGTAAATTAACATTTGCATCGCAGTTTGACGGGTATAACTTTAATACCAGCATCCCTGTTTACCCTGCTACAACCAACTCTTCATCCGGTTACTCTGATCTGCATGCCGGGTTGTTATATGCCGTTCATCTGCCTAATACCGATTTTTATGCAGGTGCTGCGCTGTACCACATTACCAGGCCGGCGGAGTCTCTGTTCAGCTCGTCAGATGTCCGCTTGCCTTATCGCGAAACTTTTAATGCCGGCGCTGCTATGCGCATTTCTCCGGCTTCATCGGTATTGCTTAGTGGTTTGTACATGGGCCAGGGCCCGGCCAAAGATGAAATGATAGGCGCTGCGTATGGTTTAAGCCGACCGGACAACGCTCAAAATTTTACAATTTATTTAGGTACGTGGCTCCGGTTTAACGATTCATATATTCCTTATTTAGGTATCGACTATCAAAACTTTAGTGCAGGTTTAAATTATGCTTACAGTTATAATACCGCTAACAGCTATAAGCCAGCTACGTTTGAGGTTTCATTGATCTACCGTAACAAAAAAGGCATCACACCGCATTGCCCGCGATTTTAGAAATGTTGAAATGAAAATAAAACGTATACTCTTTATCCTTGTTTTTTTGTTGGTCAACAAATTATCACATGCACAATGTGCGTTATCTAAAACGGTTACTAACGGGGGTACCATTACCGAAACAACAGAAACTTATATTTACAACGGTCGGGGAAAACTGTATCATGCCTTAGCTTTAAAAGTTTTTACTTTACAAACGTCATCGGCCACAAAAACATTTTTAAAAGTAAAGTACACGACAGTAAATAACCTGCAAAAGCCGCAGTTTTTAAGCATCGGGCTTACAAATGCCAAACCTTTGACCTTACCGCTTAAATTTATAGCAAATAATAAATCAGACAATGCGCAGCAGTTAACTAAAATTTATCAGGTGGAGTTGAATGAGCACATTATTGATCAATTAAGCATGTTGCAAGCAAGCTCGGTCGGTGTACTGTCATCAGCTAAATATACCCTCGCTGAAATTACGGTTACAGATAGCGATATGTTCCGGCAGTTACTTGTTTGCTTTAAAAAGTAACTGTAGGCAACTAATTATCTTTCATAATATCGCATTATATTTGCCGGATAATAATGAAAAAAGATCTGCCTGAAAATTTAGTTGAAGATATTATTGTTGCCGTTGCACTGGAAAAGGAAAGTGCAGAATCAAAGATATGGTATGTTTATCTCATCAACCTTAAAAATGCGCCTATCGAGAATGTGCTGATCACCAGTAAAGGTTATGGCGAGAAAAATGGCGAAAAGGTAAAAACATCAACACTGCGCCATATGTTTCCTTTTGTTGAAGGGGGCGCGTACAAATTAATAGAACCTATAGATGAACAAACGTTCGGATTAAATAACGAATACTGGTTGAGCTACTATATTGGCCGCGAAATATTTGATAAAAAATTTATCTTCCTGCCCGAAAGCATTGTAGAAAATAATTTTGTAAAACTGCCGGTTATAAATAAAGTTGGGGTAATGATTGGCAAGTAGGTTTAAAGGTTGGATATTAAAGATCAATATTATTTAACCGTTGTATAACTAATCTTCTAATCTTCAATTAACTACTTAGTAAAAAGCCCATATTTAAAAATACAATATATTGCCCTGAAACCGTCTCTCCAGCCTATCTTTTTGCCTTCGTAGTAGGTGCGGCCATAGTATGATATGCCCACTTCATATATGCGAATGTTAGGTATACGGGCAATTTTAAGGGTAACTTCCGGCTCAAAACCAAAGCGCATTTCGTTCAGTTTAATTTGTTGGATAAGGCTGGTTTTAAATAGCTTATAACATGTTTCCATATCGGTCAAGTTCAGGTTGGCAAACATATTGGTTAAAAAAGTTAGCCATCGGTTACCAATGGTATGCCAAAAGAACAGGATGCGGTGCGGATTACTGCCCACAAAACGCGAACCATACACAATATCGGCAAAGCCGTTTATTACAGGTTTTAAAAGGTCATTGTATTCATTAGGGTCATACTCCAAATCCGCATCCTGTATTATCAGGTATTCGCCGGTTGCCTTTTGTATACCAGTATGCAGCGCAGCGCCTTTACCCATATTAACCGCATGCTCAAAATACTGGATGTCCATGTCTGGATTGGCCTGCCGGTAGTTTTCCACCGCCTGTGCGGTGTTGTCTTTGGAACAGTCGTTAACTATAATGACCTCTTTTTTAATTTCATTTACCAATTTTACACCTTTAACTTTATCTAAAATTAAGTGAATGGTTCTCCCCTCGTTGTAGGCCGGTATAATAATTGAAAGGCGGGTAATGTTCATCAATTGTGATGGTATTGGTCAAAAATAATAAAATTTACGAGACGTATTGCGGCCCGTGATCAATAGATCATGGTTATGGATTAATATTGCAAAATTTATATACCACCAAAAAAGTCCATGAACTATGGACCATGAACCATGAAGTTTTTATATTTTGGCAAATGCTTGAACAAATAGACCTGCTGAACGTGATGGTGCTGGATATTGAAACCGTGCCGCAATACAGTACACATGATGAATTGCCGGAGCACATGCAAAAATTATGGGATGCTAAAACGCAATACCAGCGTAAAGACGAAACTTCTGAAAGCTTTTATGAGCGCGCGGGAATCTGGGCGGAGTTTGGTAAGATCATTTGCATATCGGTAGGCGTTTTTACAAAGGACTTCCCTACCAGGTTTCGCATCAAATCATATGCAAGCCATGACGAGCGCGAACTGCTGACCAAGTTTGCACTGATGCTTAAAAGCCAGTCGGATAACCTTGTATTGTGCGCTCATAATGGTAAAGAGTTTGATTTTCCTTATATCTGCCGCCGTATGCTGATACATGGCATTAAGTTACCTAAGCAATTACAGATAGCCGGTAAAAAGCCCTGGGAAATCAACCACCTGGATACCATGGAGCTATGGAAGTTTGGTGATTACAAAAGCTATACTTCTTTAAGCCTCCTTACGGCCATATTTAACATCCCTACCCCAAAAGATGACATTGACGGCAGCCATGTAGGACATGTATACTGGATGGAAAATGACCTTGACCGCATCTGCACCTACTGCCAGAAAGATGTGATAGCCACCGCGCAGTTATTAAGGCGTTATCGCGGGCAGGACCTGATACCGGACGAATTGATCACCATTGTAGACTTCTGATGCTTAAAGTTGAAAACCTGAAAGTAGTTTTTAACACTGGGGAGGGTTTGTTTGAGGCGGTAAAAGGGATCTCTTTTGAACTGAAGAAAGGTGAAACGTTGGGCATTGTCGGCGAATCCGGCTCCGGTAAATCTGTTACTGCGCTGGCGTTAATGAGGCTGCATGCAGCGCAAAATACCGTCATCAGCGGCAACATTCGGTTACATGATAAAGAACTGCTTACCCTGCCCGAAAAAGAAATGCGCAAACTGCGTGGCAACCGCATGGGCATGATATTCCAGGAACCTATGACATCGCTTAACCCGGTATTGACCTGTGGTTACCAGGTCGCCGAAGCGATACAACTGCACCTTGGCTTAAATAAAGCAGCAGCTAAAGCTGCGGTGATCGCCCTGTTCAAAGAGGTGCAATTACCCCGGGCGGAAGCACTTTTTGATAGCTACCCTCACCAGCTTTCGGGAGGACAAAAACAGCGGGTAATGATAGCCATGGCCTTATCCTGCAACCCGGAATTACTTATAGCCGACGAACCAACTACCGCACTGGATGTAACCGTACAAAAAACAATTATCGAACTGCTCTTAAAATTAAAAGCCGAGCGCAATATGAGCTTGGTATTCATCTCGCATGATCTGGGTGTTATCAATGAAATAGCCGACCGGGTAGCCGTAATGTACAAAGGTAAAATTGTAGAACAGGATACAGCGAAACACTTATTTAATCAGCCGCAGCATCCCTATACCAAAGGCCTGTTAGCCTGCCGTCCCTCACCTGGCCTTTATCTGAAAAGATTACCCGTCATTGCTGACTTTTTACAGGAAGGGATTATTGCAGAAACTGAAAATATTAATGAGATCAGAAAACGGCATACCTGCACCGCTGCTGAAATTATAGAACATAAGCAACGGTTATACAGCCAGCCGCCGTTGTTAAGCGTTAAGGAATTAAACACCTGGTTCCCTGCTTCCGGTGGTTTGTTCAGCAAAAAAAGGGAGGTTGTAAAGGCCGTTAACGGCGTTAGTTTTGATGTGTTTCCAGGCGAAACTTTGGGCCTGGCCGGCGAGTCTGGTTCGGGTAAAACAACACTTGGCCGCAGTATACTGCGTTTAATAGAGCCCACATCCGGCCAGGTTTATTTTGAC
>CAZZVY010000010.1:0-32011 GCA_964657585.1 uncultured Mucilaginibacter sp.
GAAGATGCTATTGTGGTAGAGCCGGCCGGCGCATTGCCTGTTGCCGCGCTGGATGTTTACCGCGAGCGGATAAAAGGTAAAAAAGTGGTATGCATTATTAGTGGTGGCAATAATGATATCGACCGTATGCAGGAGATCAAAGAAAAATCGCTGCTGTACGAGGGTTTGAAGCATTATTTTATTGTAACTTTTCCGCAACGCCCAGGCGCTTTAAAATTATTTGTGAATAATGTATTAGGCCCGCATGATGATATTACCCGTTTTGAATTCATCAAGAAAACAGAACGTGAAAGCGGCCCGGCCCTGGTAGGCATAGAGTTAAAAACAGTTGATGATTACCCCGGACTGCTACAACGTATGGAAGCACACCGTTTTGGATTTAAAATATTAAACGAAGACCCTACTTTGTTTGGGTATCTGGTATAAGCGCTCTATACTATCGTTGCGAAGTACGAAGCAATGACGCAACCCCTCTACTCACTTATATATCACCCCATCCTTCATCACCCAGGTAACTTGTTTAACCGCTTTAATGTCTTCGGCGGGATTGCCTGTTACGGCTATCAGATCGGCAAAGTAAGCAGGTTTAACCTCACCAAGGTTTTTCATGCCAAATACCCGGGCGTTAACCGAGGTAGCCGAGCGCAATATATCAATAGGTTTCATGCCGTACTCTGCCATTAATATCATCTCACGGCTATTATCCCCGTGTTGAAACACACCTACATCGCCGCCCATGCAAATTGTTACACCGGCTTTAAGCGCATCAGTAAATATTCTATGTTTTTGCTTTATGGCTTCGGTCTCCGGGTCTATCCCCTTTTTCCATCCACGATAACTGGCAATTGCCTCAGTTGCGGCCAGTGTTGGGCAAAGGGCTATATCCTTTTCTTTCATTAATTTAAATAATTCGGCGGTACCTCCATCGCCATGTTCAATAGTGCGTACACCTGCAGCTATGGCCCGGCGCATCCCCTCCTCAGTACCGGAATGTACAGCCACGTAACGCCCGCCGCTGGCAGCTACCTGCACCGCAAGTTTCAACTCGTCAACCGTAAAAGTTGGTGCATTGACCCTGTTTATACCCCATCCATAATCGGCATATAATTTTACTACATCTGCCCCGTTTCCAATTTGCGACCGGATAGTCTTGGTCAACGCATCTATACCGTCTGCTTCCTCGGCGCCTTTGGGTATGCCATCTTCGGTTTGGCTATTGTACCCTTTAGGGCCATAACTGCCCGTAGCAACAATAGCCCTGGTAGCTACCATTAACCGCGGACCAGGGATTACACCTTTATTTATAGCTTCCTTTAATCCCACATCGTCATACATCGCCCCTTCTGTACCCAGGTCACGGGCAGAGGTAAAGCCAGCCATCAAAGTCTCGCGAACATGGGTAACTGCCCTTGCGGTACGCTCGGCGCGGCTCTCAATCAATACCTGGTCATTCCAGGCAGCCTCATTATATGGGTGTAAAAACATATGCGAATGCCCCTCTATCATGCCGGGCATCAGGGTCATACCCTTCATGTCAACAACTGTTGCTTCGGCTGGCGCTTGTATGCTGGCCGGGTCGCCTGCCTCGGTAATACGTTTACCGGTAACTAATACCCACCAGCCGGGGTGCATTTGCATGCCATCAAAAACACGGTCGGGTTTTAAGATATAAGTAGTGAAAGTTCGGGGTTGGGCTGATAAATGGAGTACAAAAGTAAAACAAACGGCAAGAAGCAGAACTAATTTTTTCATAGGCTTTTAAATATGCAGGCTTAAATTTAGTATAATTAAATAATTATTTACTATTCCATGCAACCATTTAGCCCGTTGCCTCATCTTACTTACAAATGAGGTTTTTGCAACCAAAACATATTACAATTGATGAACTGATAGACCGCTGCAAGGCGGGTGAACGCAAAGCGCAGGAATTGCTGTATAAGCAGTTTGCCAGCAAGATGTACGGCGTTTGCCTACGTTATGCCACTGATATAATGGAAGCGGAGGACATGCTGCAAAATGGGTTTACTAAAGTTTTTCAAAAAATGGAGGACTACCGGGGCGAGGGCTCATTTGAGGGCTGGGTAAGGCGTATCATGGTGCACAGCGCTATAGCATATTACCGCAAACACCGCAAAATGCTGCAGGTGGCAGATACGGATGAACCGGGGTATGAGATAGCGGTAAACCCTGTGGCCGTTGCCAACCTGAATGCTAAAGACCTGATAGCGCTGATACAACAATTATCGCCAGGATACCGGATGGTGTTTAATCTTTATGCTATTGAAGGTTATTCGCACAAGGAAATTGCAGAGATAGCCGGGATAAGTGAGGGCGCATCTAAATCGCAGCTGTCAAGGGCACGGGGGATTTTAAAAGAACAATTAGAAAAAATGGAGGGCAACCGATATGCATATGCAAGATAAAGACCTGGATCAACTATTCCGCTTTAAACTGGAAGAGTTAGAGGCAGAACCATCAGCCAGGGTTTGGGCCGGTATCAGTAAAGAACTGGACGAGCCTAAACGCCCTGATAGCTTAGTGGTTTTGTTAAGGATAGCTGCCACCGTTGTTATGTTGATCTGCGCCGGTTTATTTCTTTTACCTAAACAACAGGCAAAATTGCATAAGCTTAAAAACAAGGTCGCTATAAATTTACCGGTTAAAAAGCAGCATAATATTACGGCAATCAATAAAATTTCACAGGTTAATACTGTTGCACAGGTAAGGCGTACTAATACAGCCAAACTACCAAAGGCATCAATCGCTGCACATCATACAACCTGGCAGGCAACTCCTCTAATAGCCGAACAGCCTGTTAAAACTGACCCGGCCAAAAATCAGCAGGTTCTGGCTGCTGTTGAAACTAACCATATCAGCAAGCCGGTGGTACCTGATAAGGATGTTCCGCTTGCTAATAAAACATTGGTCGCAGTAATTGCTGTAAAACCCGTTTTACCGTTGGCTGCAGCAACCGATAAGGAAACTAATCAAACTCCGGTTAAAAAGCGCAAGATACATGGGCTTGGGGGCTTTATTAATGCCGTAGTAGGTGTAATAGATAAACGAGAAGACAAGATTATTGAATTTACCGATATCGATGAAGGCAATACCGTTACGGGCATTAATCTGGGCATCATCACCGTTAAAAAGAACCAATAAAACCATCATCCAACAAATAAACAATATGAAACGTCTGTTTTTTACCATCCTGTTTAGCGCAATTATTATAAGTGCTTTTGCACAGTCAGATTCAGCAAAAACAAACACTGATACCTTAAGACATAAAAAAGGCTATAGCGTAAAGCTTAATCTGAAAAATAAAGCAGATAGCGTTACTAAAAAAGCCTCAAAAAAACCGGGGTTCAGCATGGGCCTTACCTTTTCACGATTTGATCTGGGCCTGACTACCCTGCTGGATAATGGCAGTTTCAGGTTATCGCCAAAAAACGATTTCCTTAATTATCGTTCATGGAAAACAAGTAATGTAGGCTTTGATGTATTTCAGTTCGGCTACCGGTTTAACAGTACTTTTAAAATTTACGGTGCCGGGGGATTTGACTGGGAACTGATACGTTTGCGCAATGATATTACCATAACCCGCGATCCTGACCAAAGCGCTTTAAAATATACGAACGACCCTATACATTACAGCAAAGACCGCTTTTCATCTGCCTACCTGCGCATCCCGCTTATGTTTGATTTCCGATCAAAGGATAACGCCAACGGCACTAAATGGCATTATGTGTTTGGGCCTGAAGCAGGGGTACTGCTCACCGGTCGCATGAAACAGATAAGTGAAGAAAACGGAAAACAAAAAATGAATTATGGTTATCACTTTACCAAGTTCCGTTATGGTGCAGTAGCGCGTGTTGGCCAGGGGGCATTCGGCATATTTGCCAAATATTACTTTAATGATATGTTTGACACCGAGGCCCAAAAAGGCTTGAAAAATGTATCTTTTGGCTTTACGGTGGGATTTTGATCAGTGATTGGTTAATTGGGGATTAGAGATCAGTTGATATACAAGCTATACAAACTAACCTCCGGTTAACTAATCACTAATTAACTATCACTATCTTCGCACAGATGACAACTCCGTCTTTTTTGCAGGCAAAAGGCATAACTAAAATATATCCGGGAGCACAACCAGCAGGTTTAAAACCAACCGACCTGGATATTTATCCAAGGCAGATAACGGCCATAGTAGGGGCCAGCGGCAGCGGTAAAACCACTTTACTGCATTTACTTTTTGGGTTATTGACCGCCGATAGCGGTGTGGTCAATTTTAAAGGCAGCCGCGTTTGGGGGCCAGATGTAAAGTTAATACCTGGCCATGAAGCCATGAAGATGGTAACCCAGCAAACAGATGACATGAACCTGTTTGCTAAAGTTTATGATAACATATCCGTATTGTTGCCCAACACTGATATAGATGCCAAGCACCGCAAAACAGCACATGTAATAAACCAACTAAACATGCAGCGAATTGCCGCTAAGCGCATAGCTGACCTGAGCGGCGGCGAACGCCAGCGTGTGGCTATTGCCCGCGCCCTGGTAACCCAGCCCGAGGTTTTATTACTTGATGAACCTTTTAACCAGGTTGATGCCTCGTTTAGGGAAGGTTTGCAGCAGGATATCAGAAAAATAGTGAGAGACACCGGGCTAACTGTCGTTATGGTATCGCATGACCCGGCAGAAGTTCTTTCCATGGCCGATGATCTGATCGTTCTAAAGGATGGCGAGATACTGGAACGCGGTCATCCGAAAGCGGTTTACCGCCAGCCAAGGCATTTATATACCGCGCGGCTGCTTACCAACTGCAATATATTAACTGCGGAAGATGCCCGTATTTGCGGCATAATTACCGATCATGAAGCCGTAGCCGTATATCCAGAATGGGCAACGTTAACCCCCAGTTTCACCAACGCACACTGGACGGTTAAACAAATTCTTTTTAAAGGCTTTTATGAAGAACTGGTTATTGAGCAAGAAAATGTAAGCCTGCGGGTTCTGAATTCTTACGCAGAGAAATACACCATTGGCGATATTGTACAATTAAAAATCAGGAAATACCTGGAGTATTAAAAGTTTAAGATTTCATTTTTTCCCTTTCCCTGAAATACTTATAAACCTTAACTGCCGACATAATGACGAGGGTAAAAACTATCAGTCCCACTACCCCATACACCCAGTTAACGGCATTTTTTAATACCGCTAAAAACACAATTGCAAATAGTAAAATTGTAGCTACTTCGTTCCAGATACGCAGCTGGGTAGAGGTCCATTTAAAAATACCGTTACGCATTTGTTTCATTATGTTCTGGCAAATCTGTTGATAGATGAACAGGCAGAATACAAACGTTAGCTTAATGTGCAGCCAGGGCTGCTGCAGATAACCCGGTATTATTATTAACATAGTAATTGCAGACACCAAAACCAATACTGCCGACGGAATAGTAATTATCCACCACAATTTGCTTTCCATGATCTCAAACTGTCTGGATAAAATAGTGCGATCCGGCTCGGGCTTGGCCTGTGCTTCGGTATGGTAGATAAATAAACGCACTATATAGAATAAGCCCGCCATGTAGCAGATGATAAAAATAAGGTGTATGGCAAGTAGGTATGGGTACATATGCAGTTACGTTATTGAAAGGAAGCCTCTCCTAAATCCTCTCCAAAGGAGCGGACTTGAAATCAGCACCCTCTTCTTTGGAAAAAGTAGGATGAGGCTTTGAGATTGCTTCGTTCCTGGCAATGCTAATTTAATAATATTTAAACTCCTTTATCACCTCTACCGCATACTTCACATTATCAAACGGAATATCCGGCATAATACCGTGGCCCAAATTAAATATAAAGCCATTGGTGTCCTTCATCCTATTGAACAGACGGTATATGCGTTCTTTAATTACTGGTTTATCAGCATATAGGATATGCGGATCAAGATTACCTTGTACGGCTATTCCCTGCGGCAGGCATTGCTTAATATCCAATAGGTCAACATTCCAGTCTATGGAAATAACATCCGGTTTAGCCTCTGCCATCAAGGGTGCAAAAACCGAACTGCCTTTGCAGAACGATATCACCGGGATATCCTTACGGTTTAATTTACTGATGATCTCGGTAATATACCGGTGCGAAAATTCCTTATAATCATCCCAAGCCAGCGCTTGCGCCCAACTGTCAAATATCTGTACGGCGTTTACCCCGGCTGCTATCTGCAGGTTCAGGTAATCGGCAGTAACCTTAGCTATTTTTGATAGCAGCCGATGGGCCATTTCAGGGTGGTTGTGCATCATCAATTTGGTCAGCTTAAAATCTTTTGATGACCCTCCCTCTACCAAATAACTCATCACCGTAAAAGGTGCGCCTGCAAAGCCAATCAAAGGAATCCGGTTATTTAACCGTTGCTGGATTACCTTTATAGCATCAGCCACATATTGCAGTTTATGTGCCACTTCGGTATCCAAACGGTCAACATCGGCCTGGGTACGGACGGGATTGGCAAACTTAGGACCAACGCCAGCGGTAAAACTCAGGTTGCCGCCCATGGCCTCGCCCGTTACTAATATATCTGAGAATAGTATCGCAGCGTCAATATCCAGCAGGTCAACCGGAAGCATGGTTACATCAGCAGCTATCTCCGGCGTTTTGCACATTTCCAGGAACGAATATTTATTTTTTATTTCCCAATACTGCGGCATAAAGCGGCCTGCCTGGCGCATCATCCACACAGGCGGTCGTTCCGTTTGCCCTGAAAATGCAGCTTTTATAAATAACGAATTGTTCATACTTAATTTAGAGCCAATATCTAAGAATCAAGAAACAAAATAATAAGGTCTTGATTCTTTGTTCTTGAATCTCTCATTTATACTTATTTAGTACCTCTTCTATCTGACAGATTACGCTTTTCATTTTAGCGTTTACCTGCCCTTCCTTATCTTTGGCCAACTGCAAATAGGCCGATGCCTTATCATATTTGCCATTGCGTATGCTAATGTTGGCCACATGCACTAATGCGGCAACATGATCGGTAACGGTGCGCAGCGGATACTGTGCAGCCAGTTCGTAATGCTGTTCGGCAGCCTCAAAATCCTGCTTGTGCATACAGATGCCGCCCATAATAAATTCATAAAACCCGCGGCGCTTTTTACTAAGCCATTGCGGGTGGTTTATCTGCGAAAGCAAGTTTTCGGCCCGGGTATAATCCTTTTTATGGAAATGTTTTGCCGCCAGGATAATAGGGCCTTCTTTAAAGTAACCCCAAATCACCAAAAAAATAAAAAGCAAAGTTACGGCAGCTAACTCATAACTATGCTGGTAAACAAAAAAGCCCAGTAGTAATATAAAAGAACCTGCAACTAAAAACCTTGCTTTATTAGTGAACATTAATGCTGATTATCGGTAAACTTATACCCTACACCTCGGATAGAATGAAAATATACCGGGTTTTTAGGATCGGGTTCAAAATATTTGCGGAAGGTAAGAATAAAGTTATCAATGGTACGGGTTGAAGGGTAAACATCATAGTTCCATACGGTTTCCAGTATCTGCTCGCGGGATACGGCGTCATTACGGCGCTCAATCAGCAATTTGAGCAGCATAGTTTCCTTTTTTGTCAGCGGTGTTATAGAACCATCTTCGTTAATCAACTCAAACGAATTAAAATGAATGGTTTTATCGCCGATCTTGTAACTGTTAAATTCTTTCAGGTCATCGCCTTTAAGACTGCGTTTAACCAGGTTGTTTACACGCAATATCAGTTCTTCCAGGTTAAAGGGCTTGGTCAGGTAATCATCCGCCCCTTTTTTAAGGCCTGATATTTTATCTTCATTGGTATTTTTAGCGGTAAGGAACATGATAGGTACCTCGGTATTTTCCAAACGGATAGTTTCGGCAACAACAAAGCCATCTACTTCCGGCATCATTACGTCCAGTATTACCAGGTTAAAGCGTTCTTCTTTAAATTTTTGCAAAGCTTTTTTACCATTGGTAGCGGTTGTTACCTTGTAACCCTCCAGTTCAAGGTTTAGTTTAATCGCTTCCAGCAAGTGTTCCTCGTCTTCTGCTAATAAAATTCTTTTTTTGTTAGGCATATATGTGTGATTAAAGATTGATTATTGTTATTGCAACCTGATTACTTATACAAATGATATTCCGAACTGGATTTTAACCGGTATAATTACAAGCATATGATAATTAACAAACCCAATACTCACCTGCATGACATTGTGTCTTACGATCTTTAAAATACAACTTCAAATATGCTTCCTGCCGGCCGGTTATCTTTTACCTGTATAGTAGCCGAATGTTTGTCCAAAACCTGCTTTACAATGTACAAACCTAAGCCTGTACCCTTGGTATTCCGGGTATCTTCGCTGCCCACCCTGTAAAACCGTTCAAAAATACGTCCTTTTTCTTCATCAGCTATGCCTATCCCCTTGTCTGCCACTTGTAAGTGGATATTGTTATCTTTCCTGAACAGCTTAACATTTACCTCCTCGCATGGTTTTGAGTATTTAATGGCATTCTCCACTAAATTTGTTACAACTGATGACAAGGCAAATTTATCGCCGGTAATTTCTATTTTAGGTTCTATTTCGGCATTGATCAGTTGCTGGTTAAAATCGCATTTATTGATCTGCAGTCGGTTAGCCACGCTGTCAACCAAAGCCGAGAGGCTAAATTTTTCTTTAGGAAAGGTATATGACTGGTTTTCCAGTTTGGATGCCAGCAGCATATTTTCTACCAGGTCATCCAGGCGTTCTACATCCATCAGTGATTTCTCTATAAAGCTTTTGATTTGCTGTTTGTTCAGATCACGTTTGTTTATAGTTTGCAGGTATAACTTAATAGAGGCCAGCGGCGATTTTAACTCGTGTGTAACCGATAAAAGAAAGTTCTTTTTCTGCTCATGGAGTTTACGTTCCTTATTTACCGCTTTATGCAAACTCCATGCACCCAGGGCAAACACCACTAAGAACATGGAGCCTTCGCCAAGTACCATTGCAATATGATTAGGCTGAAGGACAACTAACCGGTATCCCCACCAGAATAGCTGCGCCAGTGCATAGATAATGGTGGCATAAAATATTACAAATGGACGTTTCATATACAAGCCCCCTTAAAATATCCCCAGGTAGGAGAGATTTTTTGATTTTTATTTAAAACTATATATTCCATACATATATAAATTTTCTATAACTCCTCTCTACCGGAGAGGGGTTTGGGGTGAAGCTGCTATATCCAAACTATCAAAGATAGCCAATTTTGCCCGTTCCAGATCTTCTTTGGTATGGGCGGCCGATATAAAGCCAACTTCGTAACCAGACGGGCCAAGGTACACTCCCCTATTCAATAGTTCCCGATGAAATATCTTAAAGTGCGCCATACTGCCTGCATCTATCTCATCAGCGCGGCGGATATGCTCCTGCCCGGTGAATGCAAACCAGAAGATAGAACCGATATGCTGTATCTTGAAAGCATAATTTTTGTCAATGGCATATTGCTGTATCTCTTTTATAAAAGCAGTGGTTTTATCAGTCAGTTCCTGATAAAAGCCCTGCTTTAACAATTCGGTTAACTGTGCAATACCGGCACCCATAGCTACGGGGTTGCCCGATAAAGTACCTGCCTGATAAACCGGCCCTTCAGGCGATATATTACCCATGATAGTTGCCGATGCGCCGTAAGCGCCAACCGGCATGCCGCCGCCAATGATCTTACCGTAAGTGATAATATCAGGCTTAATGTTATACAGGCCTGCCGCGCCTTCAAAACCTATACGAAAACCGGAGATCACCTCGTCAAATATCAGCAGCGTGCCGTTCTCTGTACATTGTTCACGCAGATATTGTAGAAAATCTTCGTGCTGTAAAAGGAGACCGTTATTAGCCGGGATAGGCTCAATAATAACCGCGGCTATCTGGCCCTTAAAATATTTAAAGGCTTTTGCTAAGGCTTCTTTATCATTAAGGGCTATTACAATGGTTTCATCTGCAAAACCTTTAGGCACCCCGGCAGAAGAGCTTTCGCCAAAGGTAACCAAGCCCGAACCAGCCTTTACCAGCAAAGCATCTACATGGCCGTGGTAACAACCTTCAAACTTTAATATCTTATCACGCCGGGTATATCCCCTGGCCAGCCGGATAGCCGACATTACCGCTTCTGTACCCGAGCTTACAAACCTGATCTTTTCGATAAAGCGGTTATTGCTTAAAATCAGTTCGGCCAGTTCATTTTCCAAAGCCGTAGGGGCGCCGAAAGACATGCCATTCTGCATTACCTCCATAACTTTTTCGCGTACGGCCGGATGGTTATGCCCTAATATCAGCGGGCCCCAGGAGCAGCAAAAATCTATAAATTCATTGCCGTCCGCATCCCATATATGGCTGCCATTGCCCTTTTCAATAAATAAGGGCGTACCATAAACCGACCTGAATGCCCTTACCGGGGAATTAACCCCGCCGGGAAAGTAGGTACTGGCCTTCGCAAATAAGGCAGCAGATCTGGTTCTGCTGATATCTTTAACCCCCTCCACACCTCCCGTTAAAGGGGAGGCTTCTTTAATTTCTTTTGTTTCCATTGTAACATCTTTTGGCCCTCCCTCCAGGGGAGGGTTAAGTGGGGCTTACAGCCATTTATTTAACAACACTTCCTTAGCGTGATAAGTCAATATGGCGCTTGCGCCGGCCCGGCGAAGGCTGGTCAATACTTCGGTTACTGCCCGCTGCTCGTTCAGCCAGCCGCGCTCTGCGGCTGCTTTTAACATAGCGTACTCACCACTTACGTTGTAGGCAGCTATAGGCAGTTCTGTATTATCTTTTAAAAGTTTAATAACATCCAGATAAGGCAGACCGGGTTTCACCATCAAGAAGTCGGCGCCTTCCGCTTCATCTAATCGGGCTTCAATTAAAGCCTCGCGCTGGTTAGCGGGATTCATCTGGTAAGTTTTTTTGTCTCCAAACTTGGGGGCCGAATTTAAGGCATCACGGAAAGGCCCATAAAAAGCGCTGGCATATTTGGCACAGTACGACATGATGCTTACGTTACTAAAACCATTATCATCAAGTACCTGGCGAATGTAGCCTACCCTCCCGTCCATCATATCGCTTGGCGCAATAATGTCGGCACCCATTTGTGCATGGGCTAATGACATTTTGCCCAATACCTCCAGGGTTGCGTCGTTCAGTATCTCGCCGTTATCCACAATACCATCGTGCCCGTCGCTGCTGTAGGGATCCATAGCCACGTCAGTAATTACACAGGCTTCCGGAAAATGTTGCTTTACCTGCCGGATAGCCCGCAGGTACAAACTTTCATCGCGATGGCTTTCTGTGGCATATTTATCTTTCAGCGCCTCATCGATATTGGGGAACAGGTCGAAGGACTTTAAACCCAGTTCCATACAGCTTTCCACTTCGCGCAGCAAATTATCTATAGAATAACGGAAGATACCTGGCATAGATGCCACTTCTGTTTTTTGGCTGTTGCCTTCTATAATGAAAAGCGGAAAAATGAGGTTAGCCGCACTGATATGCGTTTCCTGCACCATCTGGCGTATCACTTCGCTTTTTCGGTTTCTTCTTGGTCGTTGCAACATATTTGTTAGTCCGTAATCCATCGTTAGTCCATAGTAGAACATCATCATGGATAATTATATGCAAATTCAATGATCTAAAGACCACGGACCATCGGCCATGGACTATAAACCGGCCCTGTAGCGAGCCTTATATCCCAAACACCGCCTCTGCCAGACCAACTTCATCAGGCGAGAAGGGCAGCGCATATGGTAATCCTAACTCGGCCAGTTTATTGCCGGTTGATTTACCTATGGCAATCAACTTTTGTTCAGGCTCTGTAAGATTATCTTTAAAATAGGCCTCTACATTTGACGGACTTGTAAAAATCAGTACTTCAGCACCCGATGCCTTTACTTCATCTGCCAAAACAGTTTCGTAAACAGGCAGGTCTATGATCTTCGTATCAGCCGACAGCCCTTTTTGTATGCTGCGCATGGCGCTTTCAGACCCCGGGAATAGTATAGTATGCCCGTTAGCCAGTTTTGCAAATTCACTTGCTACCAAAGCCGTATCGCCGCTATCACCGGTGTAGTCAGCAAAATGTCCCTGGCGGCGCAGCATATCCTCAGAACCTGTGCCCATTACGCCAAACTTTATTTTTTTGGGAAACTGAGGGCCCAGGTTAAAAAAGTATTCCACCGCATTTTTACTGGTGAAGAACACCCAATCCACATTACGTAAAATATAGGAATCAAATTTAGTAATCACCGGTACCGTACGTATCAGCGATCGGTCTTCAATCTCAATACGATACTTTTCTAAAGCCCTGCGGAAATAGCTTTGCCCGGATATATCGCGGGAGATGAATACCGATGAAGGAAACTTACGGTTTTTGTCAAAATATTTTAAAACCCTTTGCTCTATGCCGGCAACAATATCAGTTTGCAGGAAAAGCCTGTCGGGAAATTCCTCACCTTCGTCTGCCTTAGATGTAAATATCTGGTATTGACTGCCCTTCTTGCGGCAGTAACAGCCTAAAGGCATATGGCAGCCACCTTCAAAGGCTTTTAATATTTTTCGCTCAACCGCAATGGTCTCGGCTACCTCCGGATGATCCAATGCCTGTAAAGCCCGCAACAACTCGTTATCCTTTTCACGA
The DNA here is from genome assembly GCA_964657585.1 of uncultured Mucilaginibacter sp. GTDB lineage: Bacteria > Bacteroidota > Bacteroidia > Sphingobacteriales > Sphingobacteriaceae > Mucilaginibacter. Next base: position 12,685 of record CAZZVY010000010.1, read on the forward strand.
ATCTGGATAGCCAATACTCCTTGCGCCGGCGCGGGAATAAACTCCGTTGGGGTAAGTTCTTCTACATGGAATCCGCTTAGGTCGATACCCAGGCGCGCTACACCGGCTTTGGCAATCATAATGGCATCGTAAGCTTCATCACGCAGTTTGCCTATGCGGGTAGGTACGTTGCCGCGCAGATCATCAATTTCCAGATCAGGGCGCAGGGCTAATAACTGGGCCTTACGGCGGTTGGATGATGTACCCACCGTACCGCCAAATTTTACTGATAACTTATGCTTAACATCCACGCAATCCTTTAATATCAGTAAAAGCTCTGATGGGTCTTCGCGTTCAGAAACGGCCGCAATGATCAAACCCGGCGGGTGCTCGGTAGGCAGGTCTTTATGCGAATGTACGGCCAGGTCAATTTTACCCATTTGCAGTTCTTCTTCCAGTTCTTTAGTGAAAAAGCCCTTACCTTCCAGTTTATCAAAGCTTAAATTAATTATACGGTCGCCCTGGGTTTTAATGATCTTCAACTCGGCAGTGATATTAATTTCTGCCAGCCTGTCCTTCACAAAATTAGCCTGCCATAAAGCCAGATCGCTTCCCCGTGTACCTATAATTAATTTTCTGTCCAAAGCTGCCTGTTGTTTGCAGCGCAAATTTAACTTTTTAAAGGTTGTACTGATAAAATTTGTGAAATGTGAGGATTTGTTGACGGAGTGGGATAACTGCCCGGCCCGGCCGGGTGGGCCGCCCTCGGCCACCCCCTTAAACAACGTTGCTCTTTATATTACCCTCGCCGGTTCATACATCCCGATTGAACCGGCAGCGGAATTTTATTTGAGATTTGGGTTATTATCCATCCGGTCACTTGTTTATACTTATGGGTATACGAATAACCTCGCTTAGCCCAACATTATTACGGCAAGTTGAAGGGTGTTTTGGTGCGGCTGTAAGCAGGCTCAACTACCTAAATACTGACTTTAAAAGCTGCGCTGCAAATCGGGAATTAGCTTCGTTCATCGTAATTACGACGTAGTAAAGTTTGCTACACTTATTACTACATTTGCTCCCTCCTTAGTATCTGTTGTTAAATGGCTTACCCCTCTCTGCAATCCTGCCTCACCGATCTTGAAAAGAACGGGCATTTAATCCGAATTAAACAGAAGGTTGACCCATACCTGGAAATGGCCGCCATTCATCTGCGGGTGTTTGAGCATGAGGGACCGGCCATTTTATTTGAGAACGTAAAGGGCAGCAAATTCCCGGCGGTATCCAATTTATTTGGTACGCTCAACAGGTCGAGGTTTATTTTCAGGGATACTTTAGATAAGGTGAAAACGCTGGTCGATTTGAAATCTGACCCGATGAAGGCCTTAAAACATCCGTTTAAATATCTAAACACAGGTATAACGGCCTTATCGGCCCTGCCAATGAAAGTGGGTAGCCGTAATGCACATGTTAGTTTCGGCAAAACGCAGGTCAGCGAGTTACCTCAAATAGTTAACTGGCCTATGGACGGCGGCCCCTTTGTTACCATGCCGCAGGTTTATACGGAAGATGCCGACAAACCCGGCATTATGAATGCCAACCTGGGTATGTACCGCATCCAGCTGGCCGGGAACGATTATCTATTGAACCAAGAGGTAGGCCTGCACTACCAGTTGCACCGGGGTATAGGCGTGCATCAAACCAAGGCCAACGCTAAGGGGCAACCGCTTAAAGTAAGCATATTTGTGGGCGGCCCGCCATCGCATCCCGTTGCCGCCGTTATGCCCCTGCCCGAAGGTTTATCGGAAATGACCTTTGCGGGCGCTTTGGGTAACCGGCGTTTCCGCTATTTTTATGACAGCGAGGGTTTCTGCATCAGTGCCGATGCCGATTTTGTTATTACCGGCACCGTGATGCCGCACGAAAATAAACCCGAAGGGCCCTTTGGTGATCATCTGGGTTATTACAGCCTACAGCATCCTTTCCCTTTGCTAAAGGTGCATAATGTTTACCACCGTAAAAACGCCCTATGGTCATTCACCGTGGTTGGCCGTCCGCCGCAGGAAGATACCAGCTTTGGCGCTTTGATACATGAGATAACCGGCGCAGCTATCCCACACGAGATACCCGGCCTGCATGCTATCAACGCGGTAGACGCGGCCGGTGTGCACCCGCTGCTATTTGCCATTGGCAGCGAGCGTTATACCCCCTACATCAAGGAGCGTAAACCGCAGGAGATACTAACTATTGCCAACCATATCCTAGGTAAAAACCAGTTAAGCTTAGCTAAATACCTGTTCATTGCCGCACAGGAGGACGACCCGCGATTGAACGTGAACGACATAGCCGGTTTCCTGAAACATATTTTAGAAAGGATAGACCTGACCCGCGACCTGCATTTCCATACCCGCACCACTATTGATACGCTGGATTACAGCGGCAGCGGCTTAAATTCGGGCAGTAAGGTGGCTATAACAGTGGCGGGGGCAGTGAAGCGGCAATTAATCACCGATATACCATCAGGCTTTAATTTACCAACCATTTTTACCGGCTTTAACCTGGCCATGCCTGGCGTGCTTGCCGTGCAGGCCCCCAAATACACTACGGAGTTAGATACGGATAAGCAGATCAATCTGCTTAACAATCATTTAAAGGGTCAAAATTTAAATAGCCTGCCGTTGATGGTGTTATGTGATGATACCGCTTTCACTGCGCAAAACATCAATAACCTAATATGGGTAACCTTTACCCGCAGTAACCCATCGCATGATATTTATGGTATTAATAGTTTTATTGAATATAAGCACTGGGGCTGCCACGGCCCGCTGATAATTGACGCGCGTATTAAACCTCACCACGCACCTGTATTGGAAAAAGACCCGAAAGTGGAAAAACAGGTGGATGCCTTAGGGGTTAAGGGTGGGGTGCTGGAAGGGATAATTTGATTTTCGTTACCCAACATAATCAACAACGTCATTGCGAGGCACGAAGAACCCTCGGCAGGTAGAGCCATGTTTTAAGTCGGTGATTTATTAAAGTTAGTCCGCTCAATTGCCGCGGAAGGCTGTTACTTTTGGCTTGACCCAAAAGTAACCAAAAGATCAAGACAGCAAAAATGCATCTTCAACACATAGCTTTTGCCCTGCAAATCAGTCAGAACCGTGGCTTGGTTATTTCGCCCTGCTGCGCTCGCTCATTATCCTTGCTTCTGCGAAATCCCGCTATGCCCTCCAGCTGCACAAGCCTCGCATTGTTCTGACCGATTTCGCCCGAAGCGGTTTTGCTGTCGGGGAAAACAATAATAGATTTAGATAAACAAGCTATTTGAAAAATAAACCGTAAGCATATTCATTTTTCATTCCGTCTTTCTTAAATCCCCTATTTATTATTTTGTAATTTTTAATCACTTTGTGCGATAACGTATTACTCTTATTTTTTAAATACTTATGATTTAACTTGTCGCAACTATAAATTAACAAACTCTCTACATTATCTATAAGGGCATCTTTTATAACTATTGGCTCTTCAATTATTCTTAATGATATGTAAAATATGTGAGTAGGATATTCTGCTTTAAATTTTGCTTGTTTAACTTTATGATCTTGATTTAAAAGACGTTCTGTGATGTATTGTCTTTTAGTTTTTCCGATATAAAAAAAGATTATAAACTCCTTTTAACTCTCCTATAATCTTATAAAAATAACCTGATTTTTCGCTGTCAACGGTTTCGTGGAAATTTTTAAGCAATTGAGGCTTGTGCCATCTTATGGTTACTTTTTTGCAATTGGTATCATTCAGTTGCTTGTAATTCATTCTACTTCAATTCATCTAAAACCTGAAACAGCTTTTGCCGCATGGCGGATGTTGAACCGCTGTAATTATTAATAATGATGGCGAAGCACAGTTCCCTGCCGTTTTTGGTTTGGTAGCCGGCGTAAGCCAGGCCGTTATTAATAGTACCGCTTTTCATTTTCATACCGTTATATACAGGCAAACTTTCATAATAATCGGGGAACCAGCTTTCGGGCTTAACGGTTCTTAATACGGTTGCCAGTGTTTGAGTGGTAACACGGTCCCCGGGGGAAAGGCCGCTGCCATCATAAAGGTTCAGGGTGTTAGGGTCAATGCCCTTTGCTTTCCAAAAATTCTGCAATACGGTTACCCCATTGGTAGTCGATACCGGTTTACCGGCTTTCCAGGCCAGCGTTTTTAACAGTTGCTCGGCATACAGGTTAATACTTTTCTGATTTAACCAGTAAATGATCTGGCTTAAATTAGGGGATGTTATGGCTGTCAGCGTTTTTTGAATAGCAGGTACCGGCTGGTCTTTACTATTCAGGGTAGCTGCAGATTCTACTGTGCCGCTAACTGCAATTCCCATTCGTTTTAAGGTGTCCGCTAAACGGTAGGCTATATTATAAGCCGGGTCAGGCAGGGCTGCTGCAATACTCTTCTTGGTTTGGTCTGTGGCATACGTCCCGCGTAAATAAAAGGTGGTGCCACCTACGGGTAAAAATGCATAGGCCTTATCGCCGGTACCTGCCGGGGCATTGGTCAGTTCGCTTTTGAAATGGTATCCGGGCATCAAAGGCACTGCACCGCCTGCGCTTATTAAACTTCCCACTGCACCTGTTTTTAGTTTAATATCAAACTGGTTCTCGCGCCAGCAAAGGCCGGAGGTACCCGCGCCAAAATAATTGCCCACATCCTGCCATATCCAGCCTTCGGGAATGGATTGCGTGCCAAATAAACTTTCATCGCCAATAATACGGCCGTTAATGGCTTTTATACCCGCCTTTTTAATAGCATCGGTTATGGCAGTCAGTATCGTGCTTTCCTTGGTGGTTTCCCAGCGCCAGCTGCCCAGGGTTGGGTCGCCGCTGCCTTTAATAATAATATCACCGGTTAGTATGCCGTTAGCGCTAATAGTACCGGTGTAACCAATTTGCGTTTGATATTTAAAATCCTTGCCCAGTAAATAAAAGGCCGTAGCCGATGTAATGGTTTTTAACGTAGATGCTGTAGCCAAACCCATATCAGGGTTTTGCGCAAATATCCTTTCGCCGGTTTTGGCGTCAAGCACGGTTAAAGATATAGATGCATAGTGCGCCTGGCTATCGCGCTGCAACCTTACAAAAGCAGTTTGTAATTTTTGCTGAATATCCTGTGCCGATACGCAGGTTGTAATTAAAAATAAACTAAGCAGCAGCCGTTTCCGTGTCTTCATTAATATTATTGCGGTTTGCTATAAAATAAATAGGTACACCAATTAAAACTATAACAAAGCCCGGCCAGGTATATTGCGGTTTGTAAATTAACAGTAAACCGCAAAAGGTTAAACCCATTAATATATATATGGCAGGCAATATGGGGTAACCAAATGCCTTGTAGGGGCGGTCGGCATCGGGGCGTTTAACCCTTAAAATATAAATACCCAAAATGGTGAGGATGTAAAATATAACTACCACGAACGAGATCATATCCAGCAGATCGCCGTACTTGCCGCTTAAACATAGGATTGAAGCCACCAAACATTGTATCCACAAACCAAACTCGGGAACGGCCGCATTGTTAAGTGTGCCAGTTTTTTTGAAGAATAGTCCGTCTTTTGCCATTGTATAATACACCCGTGCACCGGATAATATCAAGCCGTTGTTACAGCCAAAGGTTGATACCATAATCATCAGCGCTATAATTACCGTGCCTGCATTTCCAAATATCACGGTTGATGCGGCAACGGCAACGCGGTCCTTCTCGGCAGTAGCAATTTCATGCAAGGGCAATACAGCCGTGTACATTACATTGGCCGAAACATAAATAATAGTTACTATCATTGTTCCTAAAAACAAACTCAGCCCAATATTACGCTGCGGGTTTTTCATTTCGCCGGCAATAAAGGTTACATTGTTCCAGGCATCGCTGCTGAAGATGGAACCTACCATAGATGCGGCAATTGCCCCTAAAGCCGCACCAACAGTTAAACTGGTGATACTGCCATCCTTATTTAAATTATGCAAACTCCAGGGATTGGTCCAGTTAGCATGCCATACACTACCTTTCAGCATAATAAACCCGAAGGCAATCAGCCCGAACAGGCTTGCCAGTTTTGTTAAGGTAAAGGTGGTTTGTATGATCTTTCCGCCCTTTACCCCACGGGTGTTGATATAGGTAAGGAGGATAATCAATACGATAGATACGATCTGTGCGGCGCTTAAAGTAAAGTTGCGGTCGGCACCGGCTGCATCTACCCCATATTTTAACCTGACCAGGATGTTATCCTCGCTAACAGCAGGCACCAGATAGGCAAGGAACTTGGAGAATGCCACCCCCACCGCAGCAATGGTACCGGTTTGTATCACCGCAAAAAAGCTCCAGCCATATAAAAACGCGATCAGTTTATTATAGGATTCTTTCAGGTATACATATTGCCCGCCGGCCTTGGGGAACATGGCGCTTAACTCGCCGTAGCTTACGGCAGCGGTCAATGTCATAAACCCGGTAATTACCCAAACTGCTATCAACCACCCAGACGAGCCTACATTACGGATAATATCTGCACTTACAATAAATATCCCCGACCCTATCATTGACCCGGCTACCAGCATAGTGCCGTCCAGTAGTCCCAGTTCGTGCTTTAGTTTTGATGTATCCGTTTTTAACATAGTTGTGTATCTGGTTTAAACCCCTAAGCTATCCAAAAAATCGAGAAAATGAATTTCATTGTAAGAAAATTTAGTTTGCTTATTTGCCTTTTAGATGTATTTTTACATCCTTTCGTAAAAAAATACGTAAAACAGGCTTTTTATATACCTAATTATAACCTATGGATTTTTTTAATACTTATTTGATTTATTTGATCCCTGTATTCGGACTGATCGGCATCTTTTTCATGATCGGCAAATCGGTATGGGTGACCAGGCAGGATGCCGGCGATGCCAACATGACCGAACTTGCAGGCTACATAGCCGACGGCGCCATGGCCTTTTTACGCGCCGAATGGAAGATACTCAGTTACTTTGTTGTAATAGCCGCCTTATTGCTGGCTTATTCGGGCACTACCGTGGCTACATCAAGCCCGGTTATTGCCATCTCCTTTATAGTGGGCGCTTTCCTTTCGGCCTTTGCCGGGTACCTGGGGATGCGCATTGCCACCAAATCAAACGTACGTACTACGCAGGCAGCCAAAACCAGTTTGGCACAAGCATTAAAGGTATCATTTACCGGCGGTACGGTAATGGGCTTAGGCGTTGCCGGTCTGGCTGTTATGGGCTTAGGCACACTCTTCATTATATTCTATACTGTTTATGTTAAAAATACAGGCAGCGATGTAAACCACGAAGCTATGGCTAAAGCGCTTGATGTTTTAGCAGGGTTCTCGTTAGGGGCCGAATCAATTGCACTTTTTGCGCGTGTGGGCGGCGGTATTTATACCAAGGCTGCCGATGTGGGCGCCGACCTGGTTGGTAAGGTTGAAGCAGGCATCCCCGAGGATGATGTACGTAACCCGGCCACCATTGCCGATAACGTAGGCGATAATGTAGGCGATGTTGCCGGTATGGGCGCCGACCTGTTCGGATCATACGTAGCTACCATGCTGGCTACTATGGTGCTGGGCCGCGAAATTGTATCGCATGATAATTTTGGAGGTATAGCCCCGGTATTACTGCCTATGGTAATTGCCGGTTTGGGCTTGCTGTTCTCTATAGTAGGTGCATCATTTGTAAAGATCAAAGATGAAACCAGCAGCGTACAAAAAGCATTGAACATAGGTAACTGGTCGTCAATCGTACTAACGGCCATTGCCACTTTTTTTGTAGTTAACTGGATGCTGCCGGAAGGTAACATGCACCTGATACGCGACCTTATCCCCGGAACGCAAACCGTAAAGGAAGGCGCTATGGAATTTACTAAAACCGGCGTTTTCTTGGCTATAATAGTGGGTTTAATAGTAGGCACCTTAATGTCCATCATTACCGAATATTATACCGCTATGGGCAAGCGGCCGGTACTAAGCATCATCCGCCAGTCATCAACCGGGCATGCTACCAATATTATAGCGGGCTTGGCCATAGGCATGGAATCCACGGTGCTTCCTATCATTGTTTTAGCTGCCGGTATTTATGGTTCATACCATTTTGCCGGTTTGTACGGCGTATCCATAGCCGCTGCAGGCATGATGGCTACAACGGCCATGCAGTTAGCTATTGATGCTTTTGGCCCTATTGCCGATAACGCCGGCGGTATTGCCGAAATGAGCCAGCTGCCTGAAGAGGTGCGCCACCGTACCGATAACCTGGATGCCGTTGGCAATACTACTGCCGCAACAGGCAAGGGTTTTGCCATTGCCTCGGCTGCGCTAACCTCACTGGCTTTATTTGCGGCCTTTGTGGGTGTTGCAGGTATTGAACATATAGATATTTATAAGGCCGATGTTTTAGCCGGTTTGTTTATAGGCGGTATGATACCCTTCATATTTTCCGCACTATGCATATCAGCTGTAGGCCGCGCTGCAATGGCCATGGTGGAGGAAGTACGCCGCCAGTTCCGCGAGATACCGGGCATAATGGAATACAAAGCCAAGCCCGAATATGAAAAATGCGTAGCCATATCAACCAAGGCATCCATCCGTGAAATGGTGGCGCCCGGCCTTATCGCAATCATTACCCCTATTATCATCGGTTTTGCGTTCGGCCCGGAAGTATTGGGCGGGCTATTAGCGGGTGTAACCGTGTCAGGCGTATTAATGGGTATATTTCAGAGCAATGCGGGCGGCGCCTGGGACAATGCCAAAAAATCCTTTGAAAAAGGCGCCGAAATCAACGGCGAGATCTATTATAAAAAATCAGAACCACATAAGGCTTCGGTTACAGGCGATACTGTGGGCGACCCGTTCAAGGATACCTCAGGCCCTTCAATGAATATATTGATCAAATTAATGTCGATTGTATCGCTGGTCATTGCGCCGCACTTACACAAGGAAGTTGAACATAGCCCGCGTATACAGCGCGAACTGCAAAAACGGTCGATGGTTACGCATGTGGTCAAATCTGAACCAGGTGTTCAGTAATTTTAATACTATCAGGATATTTTTCAGAAAGCCTTGCTATAATGCAGGGTTTTTTTTTAAAGCCGTTGAGTTGATTGTATTTTGTGTTTAGATAGGTGCTGCATTACAACAATTTTACCAAATAATCAGGGAATAATCCCAAAATAACTAATAAAACAGCAAGCATAGCCGCTGCTATCAGTAAGCTTTGGTTAGAGATATGATAAGTATGGTTATCGTCGGATTTACGGAGGAACAAATACAGCGGTATCTTAATATAATAAAACAGCGATACTACCGTGGTAAGCGCACCTGTTGCCATTAACAGCATCAACCAGATATTATGGTTTCCCTGGTAAACCGTATATACTGATTGAAAGATCAAAACTTTCCCAATAAAGCCGGCAGTTACGGGCAAACCAGTCAGGGAGATCAATACAATGACAAAACAAACCGAAGCGGCCGGTAATTTAAAACCCAACCCTTTATAATCTGCTACGTCCTCGGCACCGGTGGTATTGGTAAAGTAAGAGGCCAGTATCAGCGCTGCAATATTGGCAATGGCGTAAACCGTTAGATAGAAAATCAACGCTGTAACGCCTTCGGCGGTAAAGGTTATTAATGCTATTAAGGCAAAGCCGGTATGCCCTATGCTTGAATAAGCCAGCATACGTTTGATATTATGCTGCATTACGGCGGCAAAATTGCCTGCGATCATAGTAATTATGCCTATTACCGAAAACAACAACCTGAAATTCAGCCCATTCCACGTACCTAAAACAAAAGGGCTTAGCAAATGCACCAGCAGGGCAAACGCTGCAATTTTAGGTAGGGTAGACAGGTACGCCGTAACAGGTGTGGCAGCGCCCTGGTAAACATCGGGTACCCAAAAATGCATGGGCGCAAACGATAACTTAAAGCCAATACCGGCCATTAACAGTACTAACGCAAATGATGTGCTCAGGCTATTGACCTTGCTTAAGTTTTGTATAAATAACGGTGAAAAAATATCTGTATACCCTGTAAAGGCATACAGTAATGATATGCCATAAAGCATAACTGCCGACGAGGCTGCGCCAAACAATACATATTTAAGCCCTGACCCTGCACTGAAGCCTTGCTCGGATTTATAGGCTACCATCAGATAAGAGGCTAATGATACAAACTCAATAGACAAATAAACGGATAATAAGTTAATAGACATTACCATGAGGTGCAGGCCTAACATGGAGGCAATAGCAATGGCATAAAGATCGGCCAGGCCTTTTCTGTGGGCCCTTAACTGCTTATCCCAGGCAAAGTAAAACAGCAGCAATATGCTTACAATATCTATAACCAGTTTAAATGTTACAACCGTATGGTTAAGCATCAGCATCCCGCTGAATATGGCCTCGCCGCCGGGAAAGCGGTATTGAAGCACATCGCGCGCTATTACAAATATCATCCCCAACACTGCAATAATGCGGCATATTGCCGCCGCATTTTTATGATAGATCAATCCTGTTATTAGCACCAGCAAAAACAGCACGCCTAAGTATATCTCGGGCATAAAATATTGGATGCTGCCTAAAGCATTATCTAACAAACCTGATATGTAAGGCAATAATTCGCGCATTACCGTTGTATGAAATGACTGGTCAGGTTAACCACAGCTATTACCGAATCGTTTATCTTATCAAATATCAAGGATGGCAATATGCCTAAGCCAAGCGCCATTAAGGCTAATGGCAACAGGGCAAGGGTTTCACGGAAATTAAGGTCAACCAGCGCCAGCCGCCATGTTTCGCCGCCCTTTAACAGCTCTTTACCAAAAAACATGCGTTGCAGTGTCCATAAAAAGTAAGCTGCGCTAAATAAAATGCCCAGCGCACCGCAAACAGCCATCCAATGCGGTAATAGCCCGTTAAAGGAGCATGATTTGAAAGCACCTGCCAAAGAAAAAGCTTCGCCTATGAATGCCGAAAAACCGGGCAAGCCTAATGAAGCGAAGAACGCGATCATGATATATACCGTATATCGCGGCATCAGCGTACCAAGCCCGCGGAAATTGTAGATATCCCTGTCATGTACACGATTATAAATTACACCAGCTAAGAAGAATAGCATAGCAGATAAAAAGCCATGGCTAACCATCTGCATCATAGCGCCGCCTATGCCTTCTGTAGTCTGCGAGGAAATACCCAGCAATACAAAACCCATATGCGATATGGATGAATAAGCGATCAGGCGTTTCAGGTCGCGCTGTGCCAATGCATTCAGCGCACCATACAAAATGGATATAACGCCTAATAACCCTAACCAGAATGCGCCCGATGCAGCAATATCCGGGAAAATACCGGTGCAAATTCGGATAATGCCGTAACCGCCTACCTTTAATAATACACCTGCTAATATGATAGATACCGGTGTGGGCGCTTCTACATGCGCATCGGGCAGCCACGTATGCAGCGGCACCACCGGTACTTTAATAGCAAAGGCGATGAACAAAACAATGAAGCCTAACGTGCGTGCATGTATGCCGAACAAAGTATACTGACTGATACTATCAAATATAGAACCCGGAATATAATTGGCCGGATCCATCATAGCCACCATATTAAAGGTGTGATTGCCGGTAACCGGATCCTGTACCGAAAGGTAAAGCCCTATAATTACCAGCAGCATGAACACCGATCCGAATAACGTGTACAGAAAAAACTTGATAGCCGCGTATTCGCGCCGCACGCCGCCCCACATCCCTATCAGGAAATATAGCGGCAACAACATCAGTTCGTAAAAAAGATAAAACAGAAAAAAGTCGAGCGAGCAAAATACACCGGTAACCGCCATATCCAGTATCAGGAACAATACGAAAAACCCTTTCAGGTTACTTTTAATTTCCCATGCTGATAGCGATGCAACAACCATCACCAGCGACGACATTACCAGTAAGGCAAGTGATATACCGTCTATCCCCACAAAATAATCTATCTGTAGTTTGCTGTTGCCCAGGCCAAGGTTAATCCAGGGCAATTTTTGTATAAACTGATACTGGCCTTCATGGTCAACACCGGCGAAGGCAGCCCCTGTTTTGAAATGAATGTATATCCAAACTGCTATGCCTAACTGTATAATGGCCGCAGCCAATGTTAAGTATTTAAAACTACCTCGCCAGGCCGATGGCATAACCCCTATAAGCAAGGCAAACAGCACAGGTATAAATATTAAAAGGGTTAATATGTTCATCAGAGGTTCAGATCAGTATTTTATAAACAAAAATTGCAAGTATCACGGCCAGCATGCTAAACAAGTAATATTGCACCCTGCCTGTTTGGAAGCCGCGTACAAAATTGCTGATGCCAACAACCAAAGATGCCACACCATGAATAACGCCGTCTACAATGTATTGGTCGGTCCAGGAGGCAAATGCAGCTGATTTAAGGGTCATCTTTTCCAGCAAAGTTATAAATCCGTCAATGATAATTTTATCAAACCAATATAAAGCATTGCTGAACGATAACGCCCCTCCGGTGATATAGCGTTTATAAAATGAATCGATATACCACTCATTGTGCGACAGTTTAAACAAAAAGGTATGCTGCGGAAACAATGCCCTTTGCCGAACTATGTATACAGTATATGCCCAGTAAATTACCAATATACTTACCAGGTTCACAGCTATGGGGATAATGGAATGATAGGGGTTGATACGTGCCAGCTGGTTAATAGTACCTAAACCCTTTAACAGCCAGGCATCCTCATAAAATACAGGGCTGCGGGAAAACAAAGGGAATAAACAGCAAGCAGCTAATAAGGCCAGCGGAATTTTATAAGCCCAGCCCCCGTCAGTAAAATGTGCCTTAATATGGGTGTTGATACGTTCCTGCTCAAACTGGCCAAAGAAAACCTTAAACACCAGGCGCCCTACATAAAATGCGGTCAAAGCGCCGGTAAGTAAGGCAATAACGGGTACTAAGCTGTAGTACCAGCCTTTATCCCCTGCCCAATCAAAGGCTTGTATCAATATACCGTCCTTAGATAAATAACCCGAGGTAAGCGGCAAGCCCACCAATGCCAGTGCGGCAATAACAAACACCGCAAAGGTGAACGGCAATTTTTTACGCAGTCCGCCCATGTATAAAATATTTTGCGGGTCGATATCTAAATCGTGTTCATCTTTAAAATGCTGCATTTCGTGAATAATGATACCGGCGCACAGGAACAGCAGACACTTAAAAAAGGCGTGGGTAACCAGATGAAACAGCGAAGAGCCATAAGCGCCTATCCCCATAGCCATTACCATAAAGCCCAGTTGCGATATGGTGGAATAAGCCAGTATACGTTTAAGATCGTTTTGGGTGAGCGCAATAGTTGCCGCCATAAATGCCGTAAAGCAGCCGATAAAGGCTAAGGCAGTTAATTGGGCACTGTTAAAAAAAGGGTAAAACCTGCCCAATAAAAACACGCCGGCCGCCACCATAGTAGCGGCATGTATCAACGCCGAAACCGAAGTTGGGCCTTCCATGGCATCAGGCAGCCAGGTATGCAACGGGAACTGGGCTGATTTTGCCGCAACCGCCAGGATGATACCACCGCTGGCCATATATTGCCACACAACAGGCATGCTGCCTGATTGGCTATGCCACCAACCATCCTTGATAAAACTTTGCGTAACCAGGCCGTTAGCGCCAAATAAATTGTTAATATCAAATGTCTGGAACTGTGTAAAAATGACAATTATTGCGGTAAGCAAGCCTATATCTCCTATCCGGTTCATTATAAATGCTTTCTTATTAGCCTGCACGGCCTTATCCCGCGTGTTCCAGAAACCGATAAGCAGGTATGACGAAAAACCCACCAGCTCCCAAAATGCGTAAAATAAAAGAAGACTATCCGCAACTACCAAGGCCAGCATGCTGAAGCAAAAGAAGCTGAGATAGGCAAAATAGCGGCCGAAATGCGGATCGCCCTTCATATAGGCGGTGCCGTAAATGTGTACCGGCACTGCAACAAGCGAAACCAATAACAATAACAATACCGACAGGTTATTTAACAGCAAGCCGGCGTATAATTTGGTAGTACCTATGGTAAACCATAATTGCTGATAGTGTACCTGCTGGGCATTCCATACCTGTGCGAACACGTATACTGCACAAACGCAGCTAAGCAACACAGCCATATTAGAAACCCACCCTGCCAGGCGGCTGCCTTTATTAAGCAATATGGCATTAACCAAAAATGCAGCCAAAGGCGCCAGCACCGCTGTAAGCGTATAACCGATGATCAGATTATGAGATTGTGCTAAGGCGCTTTCCAATTACTTTTTTGTTGTGATAATAACGCGGGCAATTATTTTACTGCCTTCGGGTTCGCTTTGGGTAAATTTTACCGTGTCAATGGTTTCCTTATTCAGATGGTATAACTTAGCTGCTTCGTTTTTGTCCTTCGGCACAGGCACCCCGTCTATCACATAAACAATCTGGCTGTCATCTGTTCCATGGCCGGTAAAAAAGCTTTCCAGGTCATCAGAAAACGTACTGAATTTTTCCTGATATGAGGCAACGGCGTACTTTTTGGTGGTGATCAAAAGCACCCCGTTAGCGCCCTTGTCGCCGTAAGGAACGGTTTCTGCCTGTGTCTTTAGTATCTGTATATCAGCAACGTCGGCCGGTTCTATCTTTAAAGCCTTTGATTTTTCCATCTCCTTACCGTCAACCATATACAACGGGCCGGAAGATGGCTGATCAGTTGGCGTTGCTGCAGATTTGGGTTGTGTTTGCGCCATTACGTAAAACGGGCTGATAATCATCAATAGTAAAATTATCTTTTTCATGTCAATCTTTCAGTTGGTCAATTTTATCTGGTTCTATTGTTTTATACCTGCGGTATACGTTAAGTATTATGGCCAGGGCTACAGCCGTTGTTGCAGCTGCCAGTATAATGGCAAAAATAGCAAAGGTTTGCCCGTTATTGTTCAATTTATCATATCTTCCAAAGGCCACCAAGTTTAATATGGCGCCATTTAATATCAGCTCAATACCTATTAAAACCTGTATGGCGTTGCTTTTGCTGATTACCATGTATAGCCCCGTGCAAAACAGACCCGCGCTGATAACAAGAAAATGCGTTAACGAGATCATTTATCGCCTTCCTTCCGTGCTAAGTGCGCTGCACCAACCAATACCATCAGCAGCAAAACAGATGTTGCTTCAAATGGTAACAAATAACGTGTCATTAAGTTGATGCCAATGTTGCCGGTTGTAGTATCATAATTGGTAAATATATTATTCCGGCTGATAGCGTTGCTTACCCATTCCAAACGGTCAGGCGTTGCCTTGATAATTACATTCATCAATACCACAAAAAATAGGATCGCTAAAAATAAAGACGGCCAGTTTTTGAATCCGGCTAACCCTGTGCCTTGCTGTTTTATCCTGTTCAGCGTATCACGGCCCGACAGCATAAAGGCGAACAGTATCAACACCAGTATCCCGCCCACATAAATCACTATCTGCGTTATGGCTATAAAATCGGCCAGGGCAAAAACATATAACCCGGCCAGGCCGAACAGTGTAATAAAAAACATGAACACCGACCGTATCAGATTCCTGCTTGCCGCCACAAACACCGCCGAGCCCAGAGTAATTAAGGCCATTACATAAAAAAGTACCTGCTGCATCATGCTCCGCCCTCCCTGTTTTGTATAGCGGCCTGTTTGGCAGCGGCCCGCTCGGCCTGCTGCCTTTCTAACAAGGCCCGCTTTTCATCAGCTTCTTCAGGTGTCATGTCCGAGAATTTATAATAAAGGTCCTTAATGTCAAACACACTCCTGTCATACTGATCGGTCATTACAATACACTCTGTAGGGCAAACTATGGTGCACAGCCCGCAGTACATGCATTTAGCCATATCAATATCAAACTGTGCTGCATATATGCGCTTGGGGCTGCCATCGGATGTATGACCGATAAGTTCCGTCGCTTTTATCGGTTCAATGTTAATACAGTCAACCGGGCAAACTTTAGCACACAGGTCACACACTATGCAATCTTCTATGGCTACATCTAACTGATAACGGCCAACTTCGGGTACCGGCAGCTTTTGTTTGGGATATTGAATAGTGTTAGTGCCCTCTTCCAGCTTTTTAAAATAATTATCAGCCGCAATATTTTGTATCTCGCGCCTACCATGCGGGGCAAAAAGGTGCATCAAGGTTAATTTTAAACCCTTTAATGCCGTTGTAAAACCTTTTAATACGCTACTTATCATTATTTTTATTGATGCCATGCCGAGCTTGTTTCAGCATAACATCACCCAGCTTACTTTTCTATAAAGTCCCGAAACAAGTTCGGGATGAAATAATACAACAACTAACCTCCAATAACCAACCTTTACATTAACCACACCCGCCATATCCCGGATATGAGCATACAGATAAAAGCCAGCGGCGTTAATACCTTCCAGCACAGGTTTGTTAACTGGTCTACCCGGAACCGGGGCAATGTCCACCGTATCCACATCTGTACACCTATCAACAATAATGTTTTTAAGCTTATCCACAATATTCCCCATAAAGCGCCGGTTGTCCAGTCAGCTAAATGTACTTTGCCAAAATTTGGGAAAGGGGTATTCCAGGCGCCTAAAAAAACTACTACGGCTAACATGCATACCAAAAACATCATACTATATTCCGCTAAAAACACAAATGCAAAACGCAGCCCTGTAAATTCGGTGTGAAAACCTGCCACCAGTTCAGACTCGGCCTCCGGGATATCAAACGGCGCACGGTTACTTTCGGCCAGCCCGGCAATAAAATAGATCACAAAGGCCATCATCAGGTGCGGTACGCGAAAAACGTTCCAGCTTAATAAACCGCCTGCTGCCGATAAATCCCACAAACCCCAGAATTTCGTATGCTCTGCCGATAGTATTCCCTGCTGGTAAGCAATGGTTTGCAGGTCGAGCGTTTGGGCTATCATAACGGCCGAGATCAACGCAAACCCGGCAGGTATCTCATAAGAGATGATCTGCGCTGCTGAACGCATGGCGCCCAGTATAGCGTATTTATTGTTTGAGCCCAAACCGGCCATCAAAATCCCTAAAGTTTCAACAGAAATAATGCCCAGCAGGTAATATAAACCTAAGTTTATTTTTGACGGAATTAACCCTGGCCCCCAGGGCATAGCGGCAAAGCCCAGGTAAACCGCTACAAAAATGATGGCCGGGGCAGCCATGAACAACCATTTATCCGCCGCCGCAGGAATGATCAGTTCTTTTTGCAGCATCTTCAAAAAATCGGCGATGGTTTGCAGCGTACCAAACTTGCCTACTTCGGTTGGGCCCAACCTGTCTTGTATCAATGCCGAAACTTTACGCTCGGCATATACCCCAAACAAGGTAAACAAGGCTGCAAACACAAACAGGCCAATGGCTACTATAAAATATGTTAAATAGCTATTCAATTAAGCGCAATAATATCTGCAAACTTAACAAAAAGCAGTGAGCGGTTAGCAGTGAATTATGATTAGTGTTGTGCCTATGGCAGGTATAGCTGCTACCGGTGAAAATTTGGCGTCAAAAAGCGCCTGCCCTATTTCATTGCTACATATGCTGATCTCACTTCCTCACCAAAGAACAACGAGGCATGGTGGTCAAAATCGGCAGTGTCATCTGTAGTAGTAAAAAATTGCCGGCCAGCGTTTTTGGTTAACTTGCCTTCTATTTCAGGGTGGCGTTGCAGGTAATCAACCAAGCTTTGGGCTACAATATCACCTTGTACTACTACATTAACATTTGCTGGCAGGTAAGCCTTTATCTTATCCTGCAATAAAGGGTAATGCGTACAGGCCAGCAGCAGGGTATCAATACCGGGCGATTGCGCCATGATCTGGTCCAGGTATGATTTTACAAAGTAATCGGTGCCGGGTTTATCGTGTTCGCCGTTCTCAACCAGCGGCACCCAAAGCGGGCACGCCTGCTGATAAACTTTTATATCGGGAAAAAAATGTGATATTTCTGTAAGGTATGACCCGGATTGCACCGTACCCCTGGTGCCCAGCACCCCTATTTGGCCGGTTTGGGTATAGTTGCCAATTACCTCGGCCGTGGGGCGGATAACACCTAACACCCTTTTATTGGGGCCGGCATTTTGCAGGTCGCGCTGTTGTATGGTCCTTAACGCTTTGGCAGATGCCGTATTGCAGGCCAGTATTATTAGCGGGCAACCTTGTTCAAGCAGCCATTGCACGCAATCCCAGGTGTACTGGTGTATGGTCTGGAAAGACCGGTTGCCGTATGGCGCACGGGCGTTATCGCCAAAATAAATATAATCGTAGCCGGGCAAGGCATCCAGTATGGAACGGAAAACGGTAAGCCCGCCATAACCTGAGTCAAAAATGCCTATCGGCTGATTGTTTATCACCTTGCAAAACTAAAAAAGCGCCCCAAATGTTGAGGCGCTTTTTGTTTAAAATACTTTAATGTTTACGGTTTTTTTGCAGTAGGCGATGTTTTAGGGGTGGTTGAAGCAGGTGCCGCTGCGGTAGTATTGCCTACTTTAGCCTTTACAGCAGCCATCAGATCATCAGCATCGGGAGCTACTAATAATGAGGTCTGAGATGAGTCTAATACATAATTGTATCCTTTTTCTTTGGCAACCTGACTAATTGCAGCCTTGTATTTATCTATCAAAGGCTTCATCATCTCTTCTTGTTTTTGATTAACGGCATTCTGTGCAGTAGTGTTTTGATCCTGTATACGTTTTTGCAAGTCCTGTAATTCACCTTCGGTTTTAGTACGCAAAGCATCGTTCATGGTTGCCCTCTTAGCTTCATAATCGTTGGCTTTTGTCTGAAACTCAGTTTGCATGCTTTTCAAACTTTCTATAAATGTATTTTGATAATCATTTATTTGCTTCTGTAAACCTGCAAAAGCCGGATCAGTAGTTACCAACTTTTGAAAATCAATGTGTCCTACCTTTGATTGTGCCTTTGCGAAGCTGCCCATCATCAAAACACCCACTGCAATTAAAGCACTTTTTAATAAATTTTTCATTTGATTTTTTGTCTTGTCTTTGTTTTAAATTTTATGCGATTTTAATTAAATTTTTTCATTTGGCAAACACGCCGGGCTTTAAACCCAGGCGGGTAATTACAGCCGCGCTTTTATCATAACGCGGGTTGGCGTATAACATTATCACTTCGCTGTTCTTGTCAAACACCATATCCAGGTTCTCAGATTCAGCTTCGGCCTGTATGGCTTTTGATACCCTTTCCTGTATCGGCTTTACCAGTAAGGTGCTGCGCTGTGACAACTCGCCGTCGG
>CAZZVY010000011.1:0-31119 GCA_964657585.1 uncultured Mucilaginibacter sp.
CCAGTATAATATAGTCGGACGTATGGGTTGTGGCATCTACCCAAACGTATTCAAAATCATAAACGCCCTGTTTTAAATACTGGCTGCAATAAAAACGGTTGCTCAGGTTGTCAAAATCCATTTTGCTACCGGCATCCAGCCGGTAATTATTAAACTGGCCTACAATGTAAACGGCCCCTTCCCTATTGGTTTTGTTGGCAGCCAGGCTAAAATACACGTATGCATAATCGCCGTCCACGCGCGCATCGCGCCCCTCCTGGTTGTAGATGAAGAACTTGCCGTTATTATCATACTGAAAAATGTAACCTGGCTGGTTGCGGCTATGGTCGGTAAGCAGCATAATGGTATTGGCCGTATCGCGGTAAATGCGTTCTACCCGTTCAGAATTTAACCGCAGCGAACGTAAATCCACATGCCTAAACTCGTTACCGCCGGGAAAATCATTGGCGGCAATATCGTTATAAGTTAATTGTGTGCCGCGTATAAAAGCTGGGCGGCTGTTTATTTGCGCGGTTAGCGGCCGGCCGTTCTGCATAACTATAGCACGGATATCGTTGTAGGGGTTTTGCACGTTTAAACCAGCATAATCCAGCGCAAAGTTGATCTTCTGATTAGATTGGCGAAGCTGAGTATTTTGCGACGGCGAAATATCAGCCGCTATACTTACCCGGTTGCCTGCTACATACAAACGGCGCGTAAGCAGCAATTTGCCCGGGTCGGCATCCTCATAAACCTTCAGCAAATAGTTGCCTGATATTTTAGGTATAATGTTTTGATTAGGCAGCAACAATTCGTAATGCACATATTTCTGGCGCGTAGAGGTAGAGTAGCGGTAATCCATAATACGGTCGTCGCTAAAGCTTTGCAGATATTCTGACGGCGACAGGCGCGATGAATTCCACTCTGCATCACAGTGTTCAAGCGTGTAATTAACCGTTCGGGAACGGCCGGAAATATCATCAAAAGCCAGCAAAACCTGGTTATTGCCGCCCAGGTTAATTACAGGCATCGATCCTTCGCTGCCGGCCATATAAAACTGAACGCTCTTAATTTCGGGGCGATAAACCTGGTCGGCGTATTGCAGCGTTTGCGCGGTTGATTTCAGGGTAATAAGTACCAAAAGGATGTAGAGCTGCTTCATAATAATTGATAAAGCAAGGTAGGGAAAGTATCTGGAAAGATAATCTTAAGCTACCTCTGTAAAAGAAGTTAATTTACAACAGCTTGGTCTGCTTTACATAATGATAATCAGCCGGGCCTTTACTAAGCCGCCCCGTCATCCAACAATTTATTCACCAGATCATCCATATTAACTTCAGCGAAGGAGGTAGAATAATCTGATAAGCCGTAAGGAATGATCAATTTATTGTTATGCACAATTGAACCGCAAGAATAAAGTACATTGGGTACATAGCCTTCGCGTTCATCGGTATTAGGTATCAGCAGGGGTTCCTTTAAACGGCCGATCTCCTTGGTAGGGTCTTCCAGATCAAGCAGGCTTGCGCCTAACACATAGCGGCGCATAGGACCTACGCCATGGGTAATTACTAACCAGCCCTTTTCATGCTCAATGGGCGACCCGCAATTGCCTATCTGTATAAACTCCCAGCTGAATTTTGGCTTTTGCAGCACAATAGGTTTCTCCCAGATATTGATCTTGTCGGAGTACATGATGTAGTTATTACAACCATCGATACGCGAGATCATTACGTATTTGCCATTGATCTTACGCGGAAACAATGCCAGGTTTTTATTCTGTGCACCGTCGCCGTAAAGCGGCATAATGCGAAAATCATAAAAATCGCTGGTTTGCAGTAGCTTAGGCATAATCAGCGAACCGTCATAAGCTGTATAAGTGGCGTAATACACGTAGCTGCCGTCATCATTTGTGAACTTTACAAAGCGGGCATCCTCAATACCTTTGCGTTCATATTCAGAAATGGGGAATATTACCCTGTCGGATATATCGGTATCGAGCGAGAAAACGATCTCATAATATGAATCGGCCAGCCATAAAATCTTATCATATTCCAGCCGGTCCAGGTCTTTTTCCTGTAACTTTTGCGAATCAAGTATAATGCGGCGCAGCTGAGCGTATTCAAAATGGTGATCAAGCTTTTTTTCTACCTCATTCAATATATTAACATTTATCTGGGTAGCTACTGCCTTATCAAAAAATAGTTTTTTGTTATACACCGCGTTGCGGACTATCTCAGCCTCATCAATGTAATCGCCAGCAGGTATAACGGTTATATTATTAAGTTTATCTATCAGCGCACGGCGAAAGGTGATGGACGAAATGTGCCCCTCGCCTACTGCCCTGAAACTGATGATCACCCGGCGCTCGCCGTCTTCCAGTTCGCTTTGGTCAGGGTCATCCACTATGGACGGATTAAAAAACGCGGCCGATTCTATGGAGTATTCGTGGGTGAAATAGGAGCCAATTAATAGCTTACGGTAAACGGTAAGGCTGTCAAAATCAACATTCAGCTCGGCAAAAAGACTTTTAAGTTTGCTGCAATGGCGGTTAAGTACACGGGTAATGTTGCGGTGGCGTTTGGAATACTCCTGCAATAAGGGCGATACGATACCAAAAACTTCGTCTTCAGTAATATCCATTACACGCTCAATTACCTCCTTTGCCCTCTCGTTACCGTTAAAAAAAAAGCGGGCTATTACGCGTTTAGAATCCGGATTTACTCTTACAGGTTTACGTTCAATGGATAATCTCATATACAAAAAACAAGTTTAATCAACAGCGGCATTTGAGCCGGACTGATCTGAAACAATTTAATTGACCTTTAGTTTAAAAGCCGCAATGCTACAACATTTTTATGTTACATGACAAATTTGCCACCCTTAAGTTTTATGTTTTTGTAAATTGCCGCAATTATGAATGTATTGATTGTGGAGGATGAGAAAAGCCTTGCGCTGGAGGTTGACGAGTTTTTGAGCAGGGAAGGTTTCACCGTTGAACACGCCCGCACGCGCCGCTCGGCAGAGGAAAAGATATTTGTTAATAATTACGATTTTATATTAATGGACCTTGGCCTGCCCGATAGTAATGGCTTTGATTTGCTGAAGGTTTTTAAAAAACTGCCGGGCCGTAACGATGCGGTGATTATACTGACCGCCCGCGGCGCCGTAGACGACCGCATATCGGGTTTGGAGGAAGGCGCCGACGACTACCTGCCCAAACCCTTTAGTTTAAACGAGTTGCTTGCACGTATGCATGCTATAACCCGCCGCAAGCACAAACTCGAGAGCAACGAGATCAACATCAAAAACTTCAGGATCAATATCCAGAACCGTACGGTTTATTACAACCAGGAGCGCATTAACCTTACTAAAAAGGAATTTGAGATATTCAATTACCTGGTTTTGAACAAAAACAGGGTAATATCGCGCACCAATTTAACCGAGCATGTTTGGGGCGATGTGCTTGAAATTAATTCAGACTCGAACTTTGTGGATGTACACGTGAAAAACCTGCGTAAAAAACTATCGCAGTTTGATACTGTTGACTGGTTTGAAACGGTAAGAAGCATTGGTTACCGGATAAATATATAAGGGAATCAATAAGCGAAAGGTTAAAGGCGAAATCGCCGGCAATAGTTATGGAAACATTTAGTTTAATACTATTTAACAAAGCCTTCTCCTTTGGGGAGGGTTTGGGAGGGGTTAATGAAACTGCAGTTTAAACTTGCCCTTTATAACACGCTTACCAAAATAGCTGTTATCCTGTTTACCGGGGTGTTCACTTTGCTGGCCATTGAGCGATTGTCTGTTAATCATATTGAGCTAAGGCTGCAAAAAAGCAAGGAAATGGTGATAAGGCAAATGTCTGCCAATGAGATCCAGAACATTAACAAACCTGATTATAATATCCTGAACCAGGAGTATGTACTGATTAAACCTATCGCTTATATACCCAATGTATCATCGGCCACTACCTATCGTACCGACAATAAAATTGTTGACCGCACCCCTGAAGTGTACCGTGTACTAAGTACCCGTTTTAATTTTAATGGCCGCACTTACGCACTGGAAATAGGTGAAAGCATTGAATCAATCGAGGACTTGAAATCAATAATAAAGCAGTTTACACTGGTGGTGTTAATTGTGGCGCTTGCGCTTACCCTGGCCAGCGACCTAATATTCACCAAATATATCCTAAGCCCCTTTTACAAGATCATTGACCGTAAACTGGTTAAGGTGAATGATCCGCTAAATTTTGATTATGAGAAGGTGCAAACCACCACGCAGGATTTTAACCTGCTTGATGACAGCATAAGTACCCTGATGAAAAAGATAACCGATCTTTTTTTACTGGAGAAACAATTTATTGCCAATGTATCGCACGAGTTGCTTACGCCTATATCTATCATCAGTTCGCGGCTGGAAAATTTGATGCTGCAGGAACAATTGAGTGAAGAAGCGGAAAACAAACTATTTGCATCGCTAAAAACACTCAACCGGCTAAAATCAATTATAAACAGCCTGCTGCTGATATCAAAGGTGGAGAACAACCAGTTCAATAAAACGGATAACGTAAAAATAAGTGAGGTGATAAGCGAGGTGATTGAAGAATTGGAAGACCGGCTGGAAGATAAAAACATACAGTTATATAACCGGCTTGCCCATCGTCAATACAACCTTACGGCCAACCGTGCACTAATGCACAACCTGCTCTTTAATATCATTAACAACGCTATTAAGTATAATGCCGCTAAGGGCCATATCATAATAGCAGATGAGATGACCGGTAACAATTATAAATTAAAGATTGCAGATACCGGGGCGGGGATGGCGCCTGAGCAGATTGAAAAAGCTTTTAACCGTTTTGAAAAACTGGAAAGCGAGGAAATGGAAAGTTTTGGATTAGGCTTGGCCATTGTAAAAAGTATTGCAGCTTTTCACCAGATCAATGTTGGCATACAATCAGAAAAGGACAAAGGGACAACATTTACCTTAACGTTTAACAACCCGGGGCAACTTCACTAAATCTTCATATTTATAATCGTACTTTGTATAAGTTTTAGTTTCGAGTTACCCCTATTAACGAGGCTGTTTTTGAGCAAGTCAAAAGCAGCCTTTTTTATTGCCATTTGCATTACATGAATGATTAGCAACACAAAACGATTAACGGCTAACCGCAAACCTTTCCTTCAAAAATTTTCCTGTATAGCTGCCTTTTACCTTTATCAGATCTTCAGGCACACCTTCAAACATCACATTACCGCCGTTGTTGCCGCCTTCAGGGCCTATGTCAATAATCCAGTCAGCGTTTTTAATCACATCCATGTTATGCTCTATTACAATAATGGTATTCCCGTTATCCAGCAGCGCATCAAATGATTTGAGCAGCTTTTTAATATCGGCAAAATGCAGGCCGGTAGTAGGCTCATCAAATATGAATAAGGTTTTATGCGTATTGCTCCCCTTTACCAGGAATGATGCCAGCTTGATACGCTGCGCCTCGCCGCCAGATAAGGTATTGGATGATTGCCCCAACTGCACATAACCTAACCCAACATCAACCAGCGGTTTAATTTTGTTTAATATTTTGGCTTCTTTCTTAAAAAACTCAAGGGCTTCATCAATGGTCATATTTAACACTTCGGATACATTTTTTTCCTGGTATTGAATGTCTAGCACGTGTTGTTTAAACCGCTGGCCGTTGCAGGCTTCGCACGGTAAAAATATATCGGCCATAAACTGCATTTCTATCTTTACCTCGCCTTCGCCCTGGCAAACATCGCAGCGGCCCCCTTCTACATTAAATGAAAAAGCCGACGGTTTTAACCCCGCCGCCTTTGCCGATGCTTGTGCAGCAAACAAGTTGCGTATCTCGTCCCAGGCCTTAACATAGGTAACCGGGTTTGAGCGCGATGACCTGCCAATAGGATTTTGATCTACCAGTTCAACCTGCTCAATTTTATTGTAATCGCCTTCCAGGCTATCATAACTGCCCGTTTGCTCGCCGGTATAATTGCCCAGGGCCTTTTGCAAGGCAGGCGCAAAAATGCGCTTTACCAAACTGGTTTTGCCCGAACCGGAAACGCCTGTAACCACAGTAAGCGCCTGCAGCGGGAATTTTACGTTCACGTGTTTCAGGTTGTTTTCGCGTGCCCCCTTTAACTCAATAAAGTCTGCCCATTTACGGCGCTGCGCAGGAATAGGTATTTGTTCCTTACCGCCCAGGTAACGGCCGGTAAGGCTTTTGTCGTCATTAATTATTTCATTATAGGTGCCTGCAAAACATAATTCGCCGCCATGGGTACCGGCAGACGGGCCTATATCAATCAGGTAGTCGGCAGCCTGCATTATTTCTTCTTCGTGCTCAACAACCAATACAGTATTCCCTACATCGCGCAAGGACTTTAGCACAGTTATCAGGCGCTGCGTATCGCGCGGGTGCAGGCCAATGCTTGGCTCATCCAAAACGTAAATGGAACCTACTAAACTACTGCCCAGAGAAGTTGCCAGGTTAATGCGCTGCGACTCGCCGCCTGAAAGGGTATTTGACAAACGGTTGAGGGTTAAATAACCCAGGCCCACATCATTTAAAAACAGTAAACGGTTGCTTATTTCGGCAAGCAGGCGTTTAGCAATCTTTTCGTCATTAGGGCTTAACGCCAGTCCATTAAAAAAATTAAGGGCCTTATCCAGCGGCATCAGTACAATATCGGTTATGCTTTTACCGCTTATTTTCACATAGGCGGCATCAGGGCGCAGGCGGCTGCCCTTACAATCGGGGCAGGTTGTTTTACCACGGTAACGCGACAGCATTACGCGGTATTGTATCTTATAGGTTTGCTCTTCCAATTCTTTAAAAAAAGCATCAAGGCCTGTAAAATATTGGTTGCCTGTCCATAACAGGCGCTGCTGCGCTTCAGTAAGCTGGTTATACTGGCGGTGTATCGGGAAGTCAAACTTTATTGCGTTCTTAACCAGCTTGTCGTTCCATTCGCGCATCTTTTCGCCACGCCAGGGTGCAATGGCCCCATCAAATACACTTTTACTTTTATCGGGAATTACCAGGTCGTCATCAATCCCAATTACTTTTCCGTATCCTTCGCAGCGCTTGCAGGCGCCATAAGGGTTATTGAAACTAAAAAAATTTGCCGATGGTTCTTCAAAACGTATCCCGTCCAGTTCAAAACGATCGCAGAAAAACTGCTCTGAAACCGCCCCTTCATTCTCCCCCAATGGTAAAACTTCTTTGTGCTCCCTTCCCTCAGGGAGGGGCTGGGTATGGGCTGGTACTTCGTACTGCACATAACAATCGCCCTTGCCTTCAAAAAAAGCGGTCTGGGCGCTGTCTGCCGCTCGGCTAAGGGTTTCATCATCGTTATTTTTAACAATGCGGTCAATTACTATCCTAACCGTATAATCACCGGCATTATTCGGTTGGTCTTTACGTTTCGCCTTTAACTTTTCACCTTTAAGCTTTAATACGTTGTTTATTACAGATTCATCTTCCAGTATACTTTCAATCCGGGCTACATTGCCATTAAACTCCACACGGATAAACCCTTTTTGCAGCAATATGGCCAATTCCTCCTTTAAGGTGCGGTCATTATGCGGGTGCAGGGGGCACATAATGGTTACCTGTGTATCATCCGGCAATGATTGCACAAAATCAACCACATCAGTAACCGTATCTTTTTTAACCGTTTTGCCTGATACAGGCGATATGGTTTTGCCAATGCGGGAAAACAGCAGTTTCAGGTAATCATAAATCTCGGTTGATGTACCCACGGTTGAGCGCGGGTTGGAGGTAATTACTTTTTGTTCGATAGCTATGGCCGGGGCAATTCCTTTAATATAATCTACATCGGGCTTGTTCATACGGCCCAGAAACTGGCGTGCATAGCTGGAAAGGCTTTCCACATACCGCCGCTGCCCTTCAGCATAAAGCGTATCAAATGCCAATGAAGATTTGCCTGAACCAGACATCCCGGTAATAACTACCAGTTTGTTTTTAGGGATGGCCACATCAATATTTTTAAGATTGTGTACTCGCGCCCCTTTAATGATGATATGATGCTGTGGATCTTGTTCTGCTGCTGTAATCATTAATATATTAATTCATGGCTGATGGTTATAGATGAAAAAATTATCAACTACCAGGCATCGTTTCATAAAATGCAAAAATCCCAAAATATTTAGCAGTTTCCAAACATGCCTCAGATTTAATTATCAGTTTACAAAAGCATTATTTAGCTGAGAGGCTGTTTTTAAAGATCAGCTGATGGACGCACAAGTTAAATACTGTTTACTTTAGCCAACATATAGTCCTTAAACATGGGCGCAGTATGCAACCGTCATAGAAATTAATATTTTTTAAAATGGCTGCCTGATAAAAAACTTTAAAGTTTACTATACTATAATTTGGTTGTTTTGTTTTATATTTAGAAAGTAATTGTTGAACGATAACAAACAATATTTCGCAAATGCGGACTATGATATATATCTACAATAATTAACATATTTAATTTGGTTTTTAATAGGGAAATCATTTTATTTGATAACATTAAAATACAGAAAGGCACTTATAGCATATAATTTTACTTTAAACAAGCTTACAGTTTTAACTTTATTTAAAGTATTAATTATTCTATGGATTTTCAATTGAAAAGTGATCAGGATTTAATCCATCTGTACATCAAGGGCGATGAGGCTGGATTGGTAGAGTTGATCAGGCGCTATCAATCAAAGATTTATACCTCCATTTACTTGCTGGTAAAGGATGAGGCTTTGGCCGAAGACATTTTCCAGGACACCTTTATTAAGGTAATCAACACGCTTAAGGCCGGGAAATATAATGAAGAGGGGAAATTTTTACCCTGGGTTATACGGATAGGCCATAACCTGGTGATAGATCATTTCCGCCGCGAAAAGCGCACACCCTTAGTTAATGGCGGCGATGATTTTGATATTTTTGAGGTATTAGGCAATTATGACGAAAGCGCAGAGGATAAATTAGTACGCGAGCAAACTTTTAAGGATCTTAAAGCATTGATATACCTGCTTCCTGAAGAACAAAAAGAAGTATTAATAATGCGCCACTTTGGCGACCTGAGCTTTAAGGAAATAGCCGATATTACTAATGTTAGCATAAATACTGCGCTTGGCCGTATGCGTTACGCTCTTAACAACCTGCGTAAAATGATGCAAACCAAAGAATTGAGTTTAAAGAATTAATTAATTGCCAGTTGAATTTGCTGGTGTAAGGTATTACCGTTTGATGCGGCTAAACAGCCTTTATACCTTCTGAAAAAAATTTCATTTAATTTTCATGTTGATAAAATATTTAGTTTAAGGCTGCGTTGTATACTTGTAAAAACCAACGAAAAAAGCTTATGAATGAAACTTCTACAAAAACATTGAACGTTAACTTGAAGAAATATGCCATGAAAGAAACCGATGTTGCAACGTTTATAGACGTTGATGATATGATGTTCTATCATGCCATCCGCCCGGACCTTGATCTGCTGCAAAAAAAACCGCAAGAAACCACTATTCAGCATATACTTAATTTTTCAAAGCGCAGCCGCTAAGTCAGATAAAGTAATATAAAGTTAAACTTCCTGCTCTTCCTTTGCTAACTATTCGGCCTGTACGGCTTAAGGTTATTATTGCCCCGCCTTGATGCTAATTAGCTGCTTATACTTATTTTGTTAATGCTGAAAAAAGAACGCTACCGCCTGTTTGTTGATTATTTTTCAAAACACCAGCCCAACCCTGTCACCGAGTTAAACTATACCAACCCGTACGAGTTGTTGGTGGCAGTTATTTTATCAGCCCAATGTACTGATAAACGTATCAACCAGGTTACCCCTGCCCTATTTGATCGTTTTCCAGATGCGGCAAGTTTGGCCCTGGCCACACCCGATGATATTTTTAGCTATATACGCAGTGTCAGCTATCCCAATAACAAGGCTAAGCATTTAGCAGGAATGGCCCGGATGCTTACTAACGACTTTCATGGTGAGGTACCGGCTGATGTTGCCGAGTTACAAAAAATGCCTGGCGTAGGCCGTAAAACGGCCAACGTAATAGCTTCGGTAATTCATAACGCCCCAGCTATGGCGGTTGATACCCACGTTTTCCGGGTGGCTAACCGCATTGGTCTTACCAGCAATGCACGTACGCCACTGGCTGTCGAAAAACAGCTAATGAAACATTTACCCCGGCATACAATAGGTATTGCCCACCACTGGCTTATTTTGCATGGCCGGTATATATGTATAGCCCGCAGACCTAAATGCGAAATATGTGCGCTTACCGGTTTTTGCAGATATTATGAAAAGGTAATGATTAATAAGGTGGTTAGATTTGAACCGGTTAAGGTATCCAGGTAAACATCTCTTTCATTTAAATCCGTTATTGAACATTAAATACAGCATTCCCCAAAATTTTTATCTTTGACCCATTAAAATTCAAAATGCATAAGTTTTACGGCACCGGGGTAGCTATAATTACCCCTTTTAAGGCAGATGGACAGGTTGATTATTCGGGCTTAAAAAGCGTGATCAATTACTTGATTGAGGGCGGGGTACAATACATTGTATCCTTAGGTACAACAGGCGAAAGCGCCACTTTAAGTAAAAGCGAAAGACAGCAGATATGGGAATTTACTGCCGAAGCCGTAAATAATCGTATTGATCTGGTAGCCGGCATTGGAGGCAACAACACCTTAGAAGTAGCTGAACAGGTGCGCGGCTTCAACATACCGGGTTATAGTGCCATATTATCGGCCAGTCCGCATTATAATAAGCCAACCCAGGAAGGGATATACCAACATTACCAGGCCCTTGCCGAAAATACTGTGCTGCCAATTATATTATACAATGTACCCAGTCGCACCGGCAGCACCGTCAGCGCCGAAACTACTGTACGCCTGGCTCATAACTTTAAAAATATTATTGCTGTTAAAGAAGCATCAGGCAGCTTTGATATTTTTAACCAGATAATGCGCGACAAACCGGAGGGTTTTATGCTATTATCAGGAGACGACCCGGTTACCCTGCCTATGATGGCGCTGGGTGCAGTTGGTTTAATATCTGTAACAGCTAACGCCTTACCTAAACAAACATCGGCTATGGTTAACTTATGCTTGCATGGCGGTTTTACAGCAGCCGCAAAAATACACAGCAGTTTAATTGAGTTTACCCGGCTAATGTTTACAGAAGGAAGCCCTGCAGGTGTTAAAACAGCTTTAAAGCACATAGGGTTATGCGGCGATACATTACGGTTGCCACTGGTGCAGGTAAGCACCAGAACAGCTGGATTAATAGCTGAGGAGATACAAAAAATAATGGGATAACATCCCCGCTATAGACAAAAGAAAGCCGTCATTGCTTATCGCAGATGACGGCTTTATATGTTGAGGAATATTTTTACCTTATAGTTTATTCTTTATTTTTGGCTTCCTGAACTTCTAAACGTATTGCCTGGGCTAAGTTTTTTAACTCCTGCATACCTTTACGTAAACGTGTACCTGCGGCGCTATTACCTTTAGTGTAAAATTTGTCGGCATCGGCTTCCAGCGATGATATCAGTTCCTTTACTTCAGTAAATTTTTTCATTTCTGTTACTCTTTAAATGTTATGAGGTTTAATTGTTTGTAAATGCTAAGCTAATCTGTTTTTTTGTTAAAAAGAAATTTCTGCTCAAAATTTTGTTTAGATCATTTATCTGATATGGTAACTGCTTTTCAGTAACTTCAAAAGATATAAACTTATGTATAACATATCTAAAGGTGTTAAGCCTTCTTGGTAAGACACTGGTTAATAAACCTTGAGTAAGTTACAGAGCGGATTTAAATTATTAACTCATTAACGGTGCTTATTAACTGCGAAAGGTCAAACGGTTTAGAGATCACCGCGTCGCAGCCAAATTTAGTATAATCAATACTTAAGTTAATATAAGCTGAAAATATGATCACTGGAGTATCCTTAAATTTGGGGCTTGATTTTAGTTCCATGCATATCTCGCCGCCATTACCGCTGCTTAGTCTGTAATCTAAAATTATTAAATGCGGGTTAAATTTTTCGGCCACCAAAATAAAACCATTACTATTTGAAGTGGCGTGCACATCAAAATTTTCATAGGTCAAAACTTCGTTAACCATTTCCAATATGTCCTGGTTATCATCCAGTACTAAAATACGTTTTAACATTTGCTGTGGTGGCTGGTTGAAAGACTTAACTGTGATAGTGCTTTATTAATAATTGTTACAATAATTGTTACGTTCCGGCAGAGATGAATAAAATGATGGCACAAGTTTATCAATAATAATAACAATATAAAACAACACTATATCTTTTACACTAATTTAAATTGTTAACTATTAATAAAATTGACTGCAAGAGTAAATTTAATTAACGCCGGATATGGAACGTATTTGAAGGAGATTAATTTCTTAATACTTGTAAAAGGTTTGATACTGTAAGTATATGCAAAGCTACTTTTTAATGGTTAAAAACTGGTGCAAAGCTTTTTGTGTAAAGTTTGAAAGCACTAATTCACCGCTTATTGCTGCGCGTGTTGCCAGCAAATCATCCCAATGGGCAGTGCCTTCCCACAATACTTGTTTAAGGCTGGCCAGCGCCTCAGGATGGTATGTGGCCATATCATTCAGCAGCGCATCAACTGCAGTATCAAGTTCGGTTATGTCGGTATAAACTTCATTAAAAAGCCCATTTTGCTTAGCCCACTGTGCAGGCTGAAAATCGCAGGCCCTGATGGTAAGCTGCGAGAATGCGGACAGCCCTATTTTACGTATAACAACCGGTGCTATTACAAACGGACCAATGCCTATAGCCAGTTCGCTCAACTTAATGCTTGCTGCTTCGGTAGCCAGGCAATAATCAACAGCTGCCGCCATACCCACCCCGCCGCCAACTGCTTTACCCTGTACCCGGCCAATAATTATTTTTTGCGATTTGCGGCAAGCATTTATTACATTGGCAAAGCCCATAAAAAATGCTTCGCCGGCGGTTTTATCTTTTATTTGTAACAGTTCATTAAAACTTGCACCAGCACAAAAGGTGTTGTTACCAAGGCTTGTAAGCAATATAACACGCGTATAAAAGTCATTGCCTGCCTGTTCAATGGCTGATGCAAGTGCCAACAGCAAATTGGCCGGGAGCGAATTTTGAGCCGGGTGGAAAAAAGTGATCTTTGTAATACCATGCTGATCTGTGACGCTGTCAACATAGCCATTAGCGGCATCTCCCATATTGATTGCTGATAGTTTTTAGTCTGACTAAAATCAGTTTAGAAGGCTTTGCAAAAATTAATTGGGCTGATTAGGCATTTTCAAAAGTTCGTTAGGGTCTATATCAAGCGCTTTGCCTAATGCTGCAATAGTTGTTAATCTTGCATTTACCTTGCCATTCTCTATCCTGTATATTTGTGAAAGCTCCATATCAGCCATTTTAGCTAACTTATCCATAGATAGTTTACGCTGTAAACGTATCTTACGCAAATTTTTTCCAAAAAACTTTACAACATCTTTTCCCGGCAAATGGAAAATCATAAGCAGTATATACTTTAGGTTTATAAATCAGTTAAACAAATGTACGCATATGCCTTACAACCAAACATAGTAATTAGCTTATAGTGCATAATTTTCTGTAACAATTATGTTTAGTTGCAGCGGTTAATTATTTTAATGCCATTTAATTATTATTATTCATCTTAAGCAAATATTATATGTATATAATATATTGGCATGTGTATTGTTCTGTATCTCCTATGGAAAAGAAAATATTAGTGGTGGACGATGATCAGGCTATATTAGAAATGCTTGAAGAGGTACTTTCCTATTATGGTTACAAGGTAAATACCCTATCAAGGGGAGACAAGGTTTTTGAACGTATTGATGAATATCACCCCGACCTGATACTAATGGATGTAATGCTGGCCGGAATGGATGGACGGATAATTTGCAGTGCAATAAAATCAGTTAAGAAGTTACCAGAGATACCGATTATACTTATCTCAGCTACTGAAAATGGCGCGGCCTGTTTAAACAATGAAGGTGCAGCGAATGACTTTTTATCTAAACCATTTGATGTTGAATTTTTGATAGAAAAAATTGAACACCAGTTAGCTGCCTGATATACTTCATTTATGGTTGATCATAATTATAGCTGAAATTAGCTGTTAATGAATTTAACATTTGTTACCACAGGTGATGGCTCAAAAACGCTGTATAATGCAGTTGTTGGCGAACACTATCATTCCCGAAACGGTGCCATGCAGGAAAGTGTTCATGTATTCCTGAATTCCGGCTTGAAATATTTTCTTGACAATACCAGCGCAAAGTCAGTTGCGGTATTGGAAGTTGGCTTGGGCACAGGTTTAAATTTTTTGCTGACAGCAGATTATTGCACAAAAAACGCGGTGCAGCTTAATTATACTGGAATTGAAGCTTTTCCGTTAGCTACCGAAATCATTAATCAAACCGGCTATGATAATTATATTAATAAAGATATATGGAACAGTTTTCAGAGTTGGTACCCATCATCAATTAATCATGTTGTAACCATTAATAATTATTGTAAATTAAAGACTGCGCATACCACCCTGTCGAATTTTGAAAGCTTTGAACAATACGATATTATATACTTTGACGCCTTCGCAGCGCAGCGCCAACCTGAGATGTGGAATGAAACATCGATTAACCATATTATCAGCTTTTTGAAACCCGGCGGTATATTTGTTACCTATGCTATTACCGGTAACTTAAAGCGTGCGCTAAAAGCTTTAGGTTTAACAGTTGAGAAGGCGCCAGGCGCACCCGGCAAGCGCGAAATGTTAAGGGCCACCAATTAAATTACCTTCAGTTCCTGTTTCTGTTTTTTGATCTTCCTATAAAAGCCTACTTTTACACAAAGCAAAAAATTGAATGCCCCTTACACCTCCCCCTGCCGGCACAGAACCGGCCGGTTCTTTTAAAAGACTGCTGCGTATAATGGATGACCTGCGCGAAAACTGTCCCTGGGACAGGAAACAAAACATGGAAACGCTGCGACATTTAACAATAGAGGAAACATATGAACTTTCAGACGCTATTTTAGGCGGCGATATGCAGGAGATAAAAAAAGAATTAGGCGACATTATGCTGCACCTGGTGTTTTATGCCCGCATAGCATCAGAAACTAACGAATTTGATATTACTGATGTACTGAACGGCATTTGTGATAAACTGATCATCCGCCACCCGCATATTTATAATGATACAGAAGTAAATAACGAAGAAGACGTAAAACGCAACTGGGAAAAAATAAAACTGAAAGAAGGCAATAAATCTGTTTTAGGTGGCGTGCCGGCTTCATTACCAGCCCTGGTGAAGGCAGCACGCATACAGGAAAAAGCACGCGGTATAGGATTTGACTGGGAGCACAAAAACCAGGTATGGGAAAAGGTAGAAGAGGAAATGCAGGAGTTCAGGGCCGAATTTAATGCCGAAGATGAAAGCACTATAGACCATGACAAAGCTGAAGGCGAGTTTGGGGACCTGTTGTTCTCGCTCATTAATTATGCCCGGTTCATCAATATCAATCCCGAAAATGCTTTGGAAAAAACAAACCGTAAGTTTATAAAACGGTTTCAATATCTGGAAGAAAAGGCGCAGCTAAGCGGTAAAAAGCTGCAAGACATGACACTGGCTGAAATGGACATTTTTTGGAACGAAGCTAAAAAACTACAAAATAATATTTAACATCTTACGTTTTGCAAATAAAACGTTGTTAATTTACTATGGTATGAAGCGTTTACTTATTAATTTTTCGCCATTAATTATAATGTTGATCGCCGGCTGTTTAAAGCCGAGTGATACCCCCACAACCTATGCGCCGATTGGCACCTTTGCCGGTCAGTTTACACGTATACATTACAGTAATGCAAAAAAATCCTATGATACGGTTAAGGCAAACCTTATGCTGGTAATGGACCTTAATACAGGCTACGCTATCAGCGGCGATACAACGTATCATGCGGCCAGTCGTGGTAACTTTTATATAGCTAACAATTCCATAACCTTTTTAGATCTTAATACATCTAATCCATCAAAAATCCATTTGTTTGGCACCTATGCCTACACGTATGATAATGTTAACTTGCAGATACAGGCATCTTCCGATACATTAAAATATCTCTATGTGCTTAAACAGCAATAGCAGGTTCCGCTTAATAAGGCTGCATAGCTATTCGTTTATCTTTTCATTGGCCAGCACCTTAAAAATTGCCGATGCCTTAAGCAGGCATTCCTCGTACTCTTTTTCAGGATCGGCATCATAAGTAATGGCGCTGCCGGTGTGCAATGACAAATATTTATTTTTTTGATTATATAATACACTACGGATTGTTACATTAAAATCAAAATCACCATCCGGGTCAAAATAGCCAGCTGCACCAGAATACGCGCCACGTTTACTCCGCTCGTATTGTTCCATTAACAGCATCGCACTTATTTTTGGCGCCCCCGTCATGCTGCCCATAGGAAAAGTATTTTTGATAGCCTGCACCGGCAATACATCTCCACGCAGTTCACAAACCACTGTAGATATCA
Source organism: uncultured Mucilaginibacter sp. (assembly GCA_964657585.1). GTDB lineage: Bacteria > Bacteroidota > Bacteroidia > Sphingobacteriales > Sphingobacteriaceae > Mucilaginibacter. The sequence continues at coordinate 16,592 of CAZZVY010000011.1, forward strand.
TTTGATGCACTTGATTGAAGCTGTAGATCCCGAATAGTTCTTCGGTTTTCACGGTACCAGGTTTAGCAGATAAGGTAAGGTCGTTGCGTACCAGGTCAACTATCATTACGTTTTCCTGCCGCTCTTTCTTGTCAGCTTGTAGCTGGCTTATAATTTGTTTATCCTTAATCAGGTCAATTTGCCTTTGTGCAGTACCTTTAATAGGCTGAGATATAAGCTTATTGCCCCGTTTAGCTAAAAACCTTTCCGGAGAGGCGCAGATGATAAATTGCTCATAATACTTAAAAAAACACGAAAACGGATTAGGCGACAATTCATTAAGCCGGATGAAAACATTCAGCGGGTCTATCTCTGCACCTTCGGCAAAAAACTCCTGGCAAAAATTTGTTACATAAATATCACCGCGGGTAATGTGTTCCTGTATCTTCTTTACTGTGTTTATGTAGTCAGCCTTACTAAAACGTGATTGCAAATTAACATTTGGATAAATGTTAACATAGGTAATAGTCAGGGATTTTATTTGATTTAAAATTTCCTTATTATCTGATATTAAATTAACTATGTCCCCTTTTATAATGATCAAATGCTGTGGTACAAAAAAATACAGATCAGGGAATTGCAGGCCATCGGGGTTGGATGAGGTAAAATCTTCTATCTCATTCTTCAGATCATAAGTTAAAAAGCCGAATAGCCAACCTGGGTGCTGCTCTCGAAACTGCTCCAACCCAATAAAAGCATTGCCCGGCCTTGCAGTAAGTTGTTTTTTAACGCCAACTGCTATCAGCACATCGTACTTGCTATATGGATCAGTAAAATTATTGGAATCCATATAACAGGTTACATCAAAAGCCGCTGCCCATTGCAAGGCTTTTTGCTTAAAGGCGGCTATATCTGTTATGGTGATTTCCACAGGCTGTTAAGTTGTCAAACAAAAATGCCCGTATTAAACAGGCGTAGATAATCATCGCCATGCTGTAATGCAGTAAAACATCTCACACACAAGCAAATGGTAATCCGTTATAATGGATGCTTCACCACAATAAGTAAACAAAGTCCACTAATTTTTACTCTATTCAATGCAGCACCAGCGTCTGCACCCTATCCGGCCCAACAGATAAATATTTAACAGGTAATCCTAATTGTGCTTCCAAAAAATCCATGTAGTTCTGTAAGGAAGATGGGATTTGGCCAGCATTAGTAATACCAGTAATATCTTCGTTCCAGCCCTCTATTTCATGCAGCACCGGTTCAGGAGTGATAGAGCAAATATCATAAGGCATGTAATCAATTACCTCACCGTTATAATTATAATGTGTGCAGGCATATATTTTTTCAAAACCGCTCAAAACGTCGGCCTTGGTCATTACCAGTTGGGTAACGCCGTTCAGCATTATGGCGTATTTTAAAGCCGGCAAGTCTATCCAGCCGGTACGGCGCGGGCGACCTGTAGTAGCGCCAAATTCATGACCTGTTCTACGCAACTCCTCCCCTGTTTCATCATTCAGCTCGGTCGGGAAGGGGCCGCCGCCTACGCGTGTACAATAAGCCTTAAATATGCCTATAACTTCGCCAATGCTGGCCGGTGCAATTCCCAAACCGGTGCAGGCACCAGCAGTTGTAGTATTTGATGAGGTTACGAATGGGTATGAGCCAAAATCAATATCCAGCATAGCGCCCTGAGCGCCTTCGGCTAAAATTTTTTTGCCTTGTTTGAGGTAATCGTTCACAAAATGTTCCGAATCAACCAGCGGGAACTGGCTTATCAAATCTATCGCCTCAAAAAATGCAGCCTCGCGCTCACCAAAATCAATTACTTCGCCATACAGGGCCTGTAGCATAGAAGTATGCTTATTGATCAGCTTTTGATATCGTTCCTTAAAATCAGGGAGGGTAATGTCACCTATACGCAAGCCATTACGACCAGTTTTATCCATGTATGTTGGGCCGATACCTTTTAAGGTTGAACCTATCTTGCCCTCACCCATCTTCTTTTCGGATGCGGCATCAAGCAATTGATGGGTCGGTAATATCAGGTGAGCCCGTTTAGCAATAACCAGGTTCTTTTTCGCTAACAGATCATGCCCTGCGGCTTTTAATTTATCCAGTTCCTTTTTAAGCGTAATAGGGTCTATTACTACGCCGTTACCAATTAAATTTAGCGTATTATCAAAAAAAATCCCTGAAGGGATGGTGTTCAACACAAATTTCTGCCCGTCAAACTCCAGTGTATGCCCGGCGTTGGGGCCGCCCTGAAAACGGGCGATAAGGTCGTAACCAGCGCTTAAAACATCAACAATCTTTCCCTTACCTTCGTCGCCCCATTGCAGGCCTAATAAAACATCAACAGCCATTTATATCTTACTTTTATAATAAACTTTTAAACCATCATTAATAGTTTTTTTACCTCCTATCAACCTAAATTGTCTTAATTCGGTAAGGGCTATTAACTTATTAAAAGTCCCATGTAGCCGGTTCAACTGTTTCTTCTCGTAACATTTGAAATAGGTCGGTTTAACTTTAATAAAGCACATTAAAAACTTATACTTATATCACAAAGCCATAAAGCCTGTAAAGCTAACTGACCGATACTACCATAGCCAATCTTATCCATATTAATATCCCAAAAAGCTTGTTTAATTGGTACTGGCTTTAGCCTATGGTTACGCCCTCCTATCACAGTAGCCTTCCTTTAGTTTAGTACAATTACCATACAGGTTTAAAGAGTGATGCCTTATTTCAAATTTAAGCAATTCGCCCATCATGCTTTGTATCTGCTGTATGCGCGGGTCGCAAAATTCAACCACTTTGCCACAATCGATACAGATAATATGATCGTGCTGCTTATACCCGTACGATTTTTCAAACTGGGCCATATTTTTACCAAACTGGTGTTTGGTCACCAGATCGCATGACACCAGCAGCTCCAGCGTGTTGTAAACCGTAGCGCGACTTACACGGTATTTTTTGTTTTTCATGTGGATATATAAGGATTCCACATCAAAGTGATCGTTACGCGAATATATCTCTTCCAGTATGGCAAAACGCTCGGGCGTTTTCCTTAAACTTTTATTTTCAAGATAAGCCTCGAAAATTTTTTTAACCATAACTATGGTTTCGGGTTGCGGCATAAGGCAAAGTTATAATATTTATTTTAATGAGCAGGTGTTTGCAATAACCAGGATACAGCCTAAAAAGGTTATTACAACTGTATATGTCACAAATATTAATTCGTTAATCAACCTTTTTAAAAGTTAATGCTATTTATTTTGTTAATGCCCGCACCCATCTACCAGCATTCCATAAAACTCGCCTAATTCCATCCCGGCAGCGCGTACCTGCTGTGGTATTAAACTGGCGGCAGACTGCCCAGGTGTGGTGTTTACTTCAATAAAATAAAAATCATTGGTGTTTTCTTGCAATATAAAATCAATGCGTACCATACCCTTGCAATTTAAGCGCAGGTAAATTTCGGTAACAATAGCTGCAATTTCTTGATTTTTGACCTGAGGTAGGTCAGCAGGTGTAATTTCTTCAGACATGCCGCTGCTATATTTGGCCTCGTAATCAAAAAAATCCTTTTTAGAGATGATCTCTGTAGCGGGCAACACCTGCAAATGGCCATTTAAGCGTACCACACCTATGCTAAACTCACGTCCTTTTATAAACTCTTCTACCAGTACCTGGCTATCTTCCTTAAAGGCAGTTTGCAGCGCCTGTGGTAAAGCTGCTATATTTTGCACCTTGCTCATGCCTACGCTGCTGCCGCCATTGTTAGGTTTAATAAACAGCGGGAACTTTAAAGCATTGGCTATTACGGCAACTTCGTGCAGGTCACGGTCAAACAGTTGTATAGATCTGGCGGCATGCAATTTTGGTATACCATTAATAACGGACTTGGTGTACGCCTTATTCATGGTAATAGCCGATGTTGTAGCATCGCAGGTATTGTAGGGCAAACCCAGCATATCAAAATAGCCCTGCAGTTTACCATCCTCGCCGGGTGTACCGTGTATGGTTATAAAAGCAGCATCGAAAGTAATCTTTTTACCATCTATAGTTAAACTAAAATCATTTTTATCTACGTCAACCTGTCCATTATCACCTTCATAAAACCAACGGTCACGGTTAATTAATATCGTATAAACAGTATACTTCGCAGCATCAAGGCTGGCAGCTATGTTTTTGGCGCTGTTAAGCGATACCTCATATTCACCGGTAAAACCACCGGCTATTAATGCAATTATTTTTGCCATACTGTTTAAAGTTTGAATTTGATTTTGGATCAACAGCAAATCTACAATTAAAAGTAATCTGATAGATCAGCGTTGAAAATCGGACCGTGAATCAAAATTCTTAAATCCGAAATTTTCCCTATGTTTGGTTACTTAATAATAAAATGAACAAATTTTGGGTCTATTTAAAAACTAAGGACTTCCGTAATAATTTTTTGGGCGCTATTGGCGTAGTGATTGGCGTGGTGCTGATTGTTTCTTTCAGCCTGAGTTTTTATACCCGCCATGGCGAAGGTATACCAGTGCCGCAACTAACCGGTATGCCTGTTGAAAAAGCCATCGCTCTTTTGCAAGACCAGGGCTTTGATTATAAGATAGATTCTATATATGTACTTGACAAGCCGCCCGGTACCGTTACTCAGCAAGACCCTGATCCTGGTACCAATGTAAAGCAAGGCCGTGTAATATACCTTACCATGGTTACACGCCTTGCACCAACAGTAAAATTGCCTAAACTTGATGAAAGTACTTACAGAGAGGCCGTAGCTACGCTTGCCAATTATGGCTTAAAGGTTGGAGATACAACTTACCGCGCAGATGTGGCCAGGGACAGGGTGCTGGAAGTAAGGTTTAGCGGACAAATATTGAAGGAAGGCGACAAAATACCAAAGGGATCAAAACTTGACCTGGTTTTAGGAAATGGGGAAGGAAGCGAAGAGGTAGAAATACCTGAATTAGTAAATCTTGACCTTGATGCGGCAAAATTTGCAATTAAGGGGAGCGGCTTGGCCGTTGGCGACATTACTTACCAGGGGGTCATAACAGATTCTGCAAACTTGGTGGTAGTACAGCAGATACCGGCTAAAACAGACTCTGTCACTAAAACTATTCATGGCGCGCGCATAAACTTAACGGTTGTACAGGGCAAGAAAAATGAACCGCCTCATTGACGCTGCGGAACTAAAGGAGCGTTTAAATAAAGGTCAAGTTATCCAGCTGCTTGACGTACGCGAAGCGATAGAATACCATACCTATAATATCGGCGGGTTAAACATTCCGCTGGCACGGTTGCCCAAAGCATTACCATTAACGTGGAATAAAACCGACGAAATAATAGTGATATGCAAAGTTGGCTTGCGCAGCAAAACCGCGCAATCAATTTTAATAGATAATGGTTATACAAATGTCCGTAACTTAGCAGGCGGCTTAATGGCCCTTCAAAAACTCAGATAATATCCCTTGCAATTATAGATATGAGCACTGAAAAGCAATCATCAGGAATATTTAAAAAATTCATAATTGCGCTGGTAATAATTATCATAGCAGCGCTTGCTTGTACGGGCATATTTTATTACCTGCGTTTTTTTGGCCCCAATGTAACCGGTAAACGCGAATATTTATACATACGTACAGGAAGCAATTATAATGATGTGTACGACAGCATTCGTGAAAATAAAATTGTGAGCGACACTACAACCTTTAACTGGGCCGCTCATAACATGAAATATGTTAACCGTATTAAACCGGGCCGCTATCATTTGCATGAAGGCATGAGCAACCACCAGTTAATACGCATGCTGCAACTGGGCAAGCAGGAACCTGTTGTATTAGCTTACCACGGTTTCCGGTTAAAGGAACAATTTGCAGGATTTGTAGGTAAAAGAATTGAATCCGATTCATTAAGCATACTGCACCTGTTAGATTCGGCAGAATATGTAAAGCAATACGGCTTTACGCCTGAAAATGTATATGTAATGTTTATGCCAGATACTTACAGCATTTTTTGGAACACCTCGCCCGAGAAGCTGTTTACAAAAATGAATGCGCACTATAGCGCATTCTGGACGGCCGAACGCAAGCAAAAGGCTGAAGCTATTGGCTTAAACCCTATACAAGTATCTATCCTGGCATCAATAGTAGATGCGGAAGCTGTGTATGATGACGAGATGCCCACTATTGCCGGCTTATACCTTAACCGCCTGCATAAAGGCATGAAACTGCAGGCCGACCCTACCGTTATATTTGCCGTGCATGATTTTACTATCCACCGCGTGCTTAATAAATACCTGGGTGTGGTATCGCCTTATAATACGTATGTTAATACCGGTTTGCCCCCCGGCCCCATAATGATGCCATCGGTAAACGCAGTAAAGGCTGTACTGAATTTTAAAAAGAGTGATTACCTGTATATGTGTGCTAAAGAAGATTTTAGCAACCGCCATAATTTTGCCGCTACCGAGGCTGAACATAAAATAAATGCGCGCAAATTTCAGGAAGCGCTGGATAAAAGGAACATAAAAAAGTGATGTTTGAACACACCACCAAAGTACGTGTACGCTATGGTGAAACCGACCAGATGGGCTACATGTATTATGGCAATTATGCAGAGTTTTACGAAGTTGGCCGGGTAGAGATGCTGCGCAGCCTGGGTATGACCTATAGCGGCATGGAAGCATCAGGCATTATGATGCCGGTGCTGGAGATGAAATGCAAATATCTTAAACCAGCCCGCTATGACGAAGAAATAAGTATACACACAATAATGGATAAAATGCCCGGTGTAAAGATCCATTTTCGGTATGAGCTGTTTAATGAAAATGGTGAGTTGCTGAACCAGGCCGAAACCTTGCTGGCCTTTGTGAATATGAAAACCAACCGACCATGCCTTCCCCCTCAGGAATTTCTTGATAAACTGAAGCCCCTTTTTCGGTAATTTTGGAATAAATGGAATGGCTGCACCGCTTTTTATCACGCTTTAAGTTTTATCAATACCTGTTAGACCTTACCAAGGTTATTTACCTGCCAGGCTTCCGGCCGCTTCCTTTATATACTGTAGCAGCATTCTTTTTTAAAGAGATACAGCAGGATGCTTTTTTAAACCGCGCTTCGTCGCTGGCTTATAGTTTTATGCTGGCCACATTCCCTATGTTCATTTTTTTATTTACCCTTATTCCTTATATACCGGTCAACAATTTTCAGGAAGAATTATTGAGCATTATTGCTACCATTTTGCCCACCAATGCCTACCTGGCTTTACAAAGCACCATTGTAGATATTGTAAAACATCAAAACCTAAGCCTGCTATCTGTCGGGTTTTTGTCGGCAATGATATTTGCTACCAACGGCGTAGCTAAATTAATGAACGCTTTTAACAAGTCGTCGCTGGTTGAAGAAACACGGAGCTACTTAAAAAGGCGCTGGATAGCGCTTATGCTTACCATATTTATAGCTTTATCATTATTTGTAGCCATTTTAATACTCATCATCGGCCAGGCAGTTATTTATTCCATTCAGCATCATTTTTTTCGCAGCAGTATTATTTGGGTATGGCTTATCCTGATAGCGCGGTGGATAATTGTTATTGCATTATTCTTTGTAACTATAGCTACCTTATACCGTTACGGGCCAGCCAATAAACGCAGGTGGAAACTGGTGAGCCCTGGCTCCATCCTGGCTACAGGCCTGGCTGTGCTTACCTCAATGGGGTTTTCGTTTTATATTAACCACTTTGCATCATACAATAAAATATATGGCTCTATAGGTACATTGATAGTAGTAATGCTATGGTTATATTTAAACTCGCTTATTATCCTTATTGGTTTTGAGCTAAACGCCAGCATTGACCTTTCCAAGCGTACAATTAAGATAGTAAAACCCCGTTTTAATACATTTAAAAGCTCAAAAAAGCACTCAGGTCAACATTAGGCACTGGCTTGCAAATGGTTACGGCGTTATAAAAATTTAATATACAGATTTGTCAATTTATCCGGGATTACTACCTTTGTCCCCGGAGAGCTGGCAGAGTGGTCGATTGCGGCAGTCTTGAAAACTGTTGAACTGTTACAGGTTCCTGGGGTTCGAATCCCTAGCTCTCCGCAAATGAAGCCGGCTTACATGCTGGCTTTTTTTATAAACCGCCAGCTATCCACTCGACTTAAAACGCATTCCTGTTGAATAACTAAAACTTACAATATCTCAGGCGGTCTTGTTTATATTTTATACTTTTAAAAATAATTGTGATTAAGAGTAACTTACCTAACAAAGTTTTATAATTATAAAATTTCAATTAACACTAATGGGTATCAGTGGGCCTTTATTCACAAAAGTTTTAGTAGTTATTAATATTCTATCTTCAATAATATTATTAATTAGCTCTTTAGCTTCCGTTATTAACCCAGTAATTTTTTGGCCAATATCGTTTTTAGGCTTGGCTTACCCCATTCTTTTTTTAGCGAACCTGATATTTTTAATATACTGGTTAATAAGGGTAAGTAAATATGCTTATATACCGGCAACCGCTATTTTATTAGGTTGGGGCATCCTTATTAATTATTTCGGGTTTAATTTCCCGGTTAAGAACTATTTACCACAGGTAAACAACTTGCGGATTATGACCTATAATACCCATAATTTTGAGGATATCAATAAACCCGATGCCTTCGCATACAAAAAGATTTTAAATCTGATAAAGCTGCAAAACCCAGACATTATTACGTTTGAAGAATTTAATGTACGGGCTTCAAGATACAGATTTTGCGATACGCTAACGCAAATTATGCATAGTAAAAATTACTATTTTGAGCCATTTATTACTACACCAGCCGATTCAACCGGGTTGGCTATCTTTTCTAAATTTCCAATTATAAATCATAGTGTCATAAAATTATCTGATGAGAAAAGTGATAACCAGGGTATTGTAGCCGATATCAGATCCCCGCGTGGGATAGTAAGGGTATACTGCTTTCACCTGCAATCAATTATGCTTAATGTGGGCGATTATGAAATAATAAAGCATAAACGTTATTACAGGAAATATTTAGGAGGCACTATACGTAAATTTAAAACGGCATACATAAAGCGTGCACAACAGGCCGTTATGATAAAACAACAAACAGCGCATTGCAAATATCCCTATATTTTTGCTGGTGATTTTAATGACCCGCCAAATTCATATACCTTTCATGTTATCTCCAAAGGATTGAAAAATGCTTTCAGGGAAAAAGGTAGCGGCTATGGCATTACCTATAACCAAGGCTTACCAATTTTTCAAATTGATTATATTTTAACAAGCCAGCAATTTGAAGTGCTTAATTATCAAATAGTAAAACAAAAAATATCCGACCACTACCCTGTTATGGCCGACCTGGCAATCAAATAACCGTGCGGCCGGGATACTTAGCTGCTACTGATACTACAATAATCGTCGTTCACTCAAATTTTTACCAAAACGACAATTTAACGTAAGGGCATGTGTTGCAAAGTTTACACCAGAACTATTAAATGAGGTTGGGAACTGATAACTGTAACCTACCTGAATATTATCAAGACAAAATGATAACACCCCTGCCACTTCCCGGTTGCTGCGCATATCAAAACCAAAGCCTATTGTCCGGTTAAGAAAAACAGTGGACAGCACATCGGCTATAACCGGGGCGCCCGCACTATAAGTAATTACTGCTGAAGGCTTAAATATTACACTCTCGGATGTATTGATTAAACATGCGGCCGAAACGTTATAATGGGTAGTTAAATAATTGGCATTATCAATTGAAGCTGTTCCTAATGATTTAATGCTAAGTTCCGGTACTGACAGTCCCACGTAATAACGGTCAGTATATAACATTACCCCAAAACCTAAATTAGGTTGGCTTTGCCTTACATCTGTAGTAAATTGCGGATCGTTGGCATCAAGCGACGAATAATTAGCCAGATATTTCCGAATACCCGCATTCATTGATACGCCTAAAAATTTATCTTCTGTTAACCGAACCGACTTTGCAAAAAAAAGATTCAATTCGGTTAAATGTTCAACAGCCGCCTCATCATCCATAGCTATTACCCCGGTTGCAGCTCTAATACCGGGAACGGGGACACTTGCATTAAAAATAAAGGTAGAGGGCGAACCCGGTACCCCTAATAGTTGTTTCCTTATCAGTGCATTTACAGAGCCTGTGTTATCTGTAAGGGAATAGGCCGAATTTAACGGAGTAAGGTTATTAGTAGATTGTATATAATTAAAAAAATCCTGCGCTTTAACACAATAGTTTATGGCAGTAATTATAAATGAAGTGAATATAATTTTTAAGACGCCTGTATTGTTCAATATTGGTTTCATTTTCTAACTTAATACTTAAGTATCCTAATTTGGGTATCACCCATTTCAGTTCCTTGTACGTAGTTATATAAATGAAAGTTGTATATTATCTGATATCTGTTTTGCTTGGTATGGCTATCTTACTTGTTATAATGTTAACTTTAGTATCATTACTTTCCAAACGGCGGCCGGCCGGTTAACTGGTGATACAGCGGCAAATCATTACGTTTACCGTTTGGCACGTGAAAGTTTTTGCAATAGTAAACCTGCAGGTGCAATTCATCGCGCCCGCTGCGCATTATGGCAATGTCCGGAAGCTGTGTTACCGAATCAAAAAAGGGCTTAACATCCGAGTTTACGCTTTCGCCATGTTCCTGGCCAATAATTACGCAGTCTTCTCCTAACAGTTTATTAGGGTCAACCAAAAAGGCTAAATTTCGCGGATCGTCGCTAAAACAAATAATTTCCTTTTTGCCTTTCATGGCCCAGTCCACCTTCCCTGTAAGCCACCAGCGGGTTGCACCGGCAAATACTTTAGGGTTGTTCAGCCAGCCCTCTTTTGCAAAACGGGTTTGAATATCGGTATAATCAATACCTTGAATAGTGGGGTCAACGTTATCGCCATGTGCAGCTTTCACTATCCATTTTGGGCCATACCACTGCCAAAAACCAGTAACCATGTGTAAGCTCAATACACCGATGGTAATTACCGTGAAGCAAACAGAAAACCTTAACCAGCGCCGGGTACCGCGCCCTGCCTCGCGGGGGCCATTTAATTTTTGATCGATGGTATAGCCCAGCGGAATAAACAGCATCATGTAACCCGGCGCCTGCCAATGGAAATGATATTGCAGGTTTGACCATAAGGTAACCACGGTAAAAAATACCAGTGGCAATACAGCTATCAAAAAAGTAAAACTGTAAACCTGCTGCCTGCGCAATTTATATGATTTAACCAGTTCTGCCACCAGCGGGTACCAAACCCAGGGCAGCAACCATAAGGCTTGGCCGCCAATGCTGCGTAAAAACCATTCGGGGTGCAGCTGAAACTTCTCTCCTGTGCCTGCACGTGAACCCTGGAAAACAAAGGAAACCCAATTATTATGCGCATGCCAGAGTAATACAGGTAATGCGATAATAAAGGCAATAATAATAGCCATGTACGGACCAGGGTGCAGCAGCCAGTGCCTTTGTTTTTGATTAATACTTATAAACAGGAATATCCCTGCAAATAAGAAAATAACATGGTATTTGCTCAGGGTTGCCAAGCCCATAAGCAACCCGACTAACAACCAAAGCAAGTAGATTTTTGCAGTATGGTACTTTGTGCCAGGCTCGCCATTATGGGGGTTGAACATGATCTGGATCATTACATAAGCGCTGGCCAGCCAAAAAAACATCAGCGGGGCATCAGGCTGAAACCAGCAGGCAATAGCTACGGTAAAAACTGCGCTGAGGTTCATCATCACCACGGCCCAAAAACCTGCTTTGGCGTTAAAAAATTTACGGGTGATTAAAAACAGCATCCAGCTGGTACCTGCAAACAGCAGCACCGCAGGGAAACGCAGGCCAAGATTTGTTAAGCCTAATACTTTTACGCTGATACCGCTTAGCCAAAAAAATAATGGGGGCTGATCAAAATAACTTAAATTGAGATTAAGCGCGCCGCGAAAATAATAAGATTCGCCTATGCCTAAACCCGTGTAGGCTGCTATCCATAAGCGTAGTAAAAAGGTAATAACAATCAATATCAGCGTGTAGGCGGCCGCGTTGCTTTCTGTTATTTTTTTCATTTATAAAACCTGTCGGTTAGTTTGAATAGACAAATTGAACAATTTTTTACCGAAACGAAGAATTAAATAATGCGCTTTAGAATCAATACATCAAGCAGTGGTATCTGCCCTCATATTAATGTTATAATCTTAAAAAAATAACAAATAAGCGTTATTATTAGTAATAAATGCGCTTAAATATAAAAATATCATTAAGTTTACTGTTGATCAGCAAAATGAATTACTTTAAATTATAAATTAAAATATGAAAAAACGCTTACTTCTTTTTATTCCTGCTTTAATGTTTGCAACGTTAAGCCAGGCGCAGAACAGACAGGGTGGCGGCGGCGGTAATAATGCAGGGCCGGCCGCAACTATTGCTGCAATAACTCAAAACCTGAAAAAGTTTGACGGCTATTTTAATTTTTACTATGATGAAAAAAGCGGTAAGATATACCTGGAGATCGATAAGTTCAATACCGAGTTCCTATACTTCAGCTCGCTGGTTGATGGGGTGGGCAACGGTGGGGCCGAGCGCGGGCAGGCTTCGTCGGTAATTGTGAAATTTGAAAAGGTTGGTCCCAAGATATTTTTAGTTGAGCCGGTCAATAATTACCGCGCAGTAAACGGCAACCCCGACGAGGTGAAAGCCGTTGAACATAACTTTGCCAAATCCGTCATCTTTGGTTTCACCCCTGCGGCCATTGAGGGCGATAAAGTGCTGGTTGATTTTACCCCTTTTATAGTGAGGGATGTATTGCATGTCGGCGATGGTTTGGGCTCTGGCAGCGGCAATCCCGGTACTGCGCAAGCTGCCGGAGGCCGCGGCGGCCGTGCGGGCGGTGGTGCAGCGGGAGGCGGTTACCGTATGGATGACACCCGCTCTGTTGTTTATATGGACAATACTAAAAACTTTCCGAAGAACAGTGAGTTTGAGGCGATGCTCACTTTTGCGGGAGCGGGTGGTGGCGGCCGCGGAGGCCGCGGCTTAGCGCCCGATCCCAGCTCGGTTACATTGAACGAGCACCAGGCATTTATTGAATTGCCCGGGCCCGGTTATAAAATGCGCAAATTTGATCCACGGTCAGGTTTTTTTAACTTCCAGTATATGGATTTTGCTGCGCCTATGAGTGAACCTATCACTAAGAAATTTATTGAAAGGCACCGCCTTATTAAAAAAGACCCATCGGCAGCGGTAAGCGAGCCGGTAGAACCTATTGTATACTATATTGACCGCGGCGCACAGCCTATCATAAAAAAGGCACTGATTGAAGGCGGGGCGTGGTGGAACCAGGCTTTTGAAGCCGCCGGTTTTAAAAACGCCTTTATTGTAAAGGAACTGCCTGAAGGCGCTGACCCGATGGACATCCGTTACAATATGGTGAATTGGGTAACCCGTTCGGGCACCCCCAACCGTGCATTCTCCTACGGCTCGTCATATATTGATCCACGCACCGGCGAAATTATAAAAGGCGTAGTAACCCTAGGGTCCGACCGCCATCGCGAAGATTACCTGATTGCCGAAGGCTTATTGCAGCCTTATACTGACGGCAAACCGGTAAGCAAACAAATGGAAGAAATGGCGCTGGCCCGTATCAGGCAGTTATCCGCGCATGAGATAGGGCATACGTTGGGCTTAACCCACAATTTTGCCGCCAGCCCCAAAGACCGTGCCTCGGTAATGGATTATCCTTTCCCGCGCTTCAATATGAAGGCCGACGGAACCATTGACCTTAGCGATGCTTATGCCAAGGGCATTGGCACCTGGGACAAACGGGCCATTATGTGGGGTTATTCCGATTTCGGAAAAAATGTGGACGAGAACAATGCACTGGATAAGATCATGAAGGAAACGCTTGCACAAGGCTTTAAATATATACCGGATATAGGCGGTAACGCCCACCCCATGGCAAACCAGTGGGATGATGGTGTTAACCCTATAGACCAGTTAATCAAGTTAATGGCCATCAGAAGGCATGTACTGGATAACTTTTCAGAAAAAGCCATCCGTGAGGGGGCCCCGATGGCAACTATCGAAGAAGTGTTGGTACCCATGTACCTGCTGCACCGTTATCAACTGGAAGCGGTAGCCAAATCAATAGGCGGCCTGTATTTTACCCATGCAGTTAAAAACGATGGGCAGGAACCTACAAAGATGGTTGAACCTGCCGAACAGTGGCGTGCCTTTGATGCTATGATGGCCACCATAACCCCGGATGCATTAGCTTTGCCGGAAGGCCTGATACAAAAAATACCGCCTCGCCCAACAGGTTACCCTTCGGGCGTGGAAACTTTTGGCGGCCATACCGGCCCTACATTTGACCCGATTGCCGTTGCAGAAACTGCTGCCGAAACCACTATCGACTATATGCTGAGCAGCGAACGTGCGGCAAGGTTAATAGAATACAACGCGCGCGACAGTAAACAACC
>CAZZVY010000012.1:0-20353 GCA_964657585.1 uncultured Mucilaginibacter sp.
TTTCCCACACCGCCGGGGTTTGATGGAAGCTGTCATTTGTACCATCGGTATAATTTACCACTACATCAAACGGACTGGCAAAGCCTCCGATGTTTTTAATGGCAAGCGTATAACCGCTGCTGGTTTTCTCGGCATTATCCAAAGCAACATCAACCCAATACTTGGTAAAGAACCAGTTATAAAAAAACCAATCCAGGTTTTTCCCTGCACCGGCGCTCATAGCGTAAAAATAATCCCACGGGATAGGGTGCTTACTGTGCCAGTTGGCCATATAATTTTGCAGGGCCTTTTTAAAAAGCTCGTCGCCCAGCAGATCTTTTACCGCTAAATAACTTAATGACGGCTTATTATAGGCATTGTTGCCGGCGCCGGTAGTTACCAGCGGCGAAGGGGTAATTATCGGAGTTTCATTGCTATGGTTGCTCCGGTTCCAGCCTTGTATCCGGAACTGCTTATATGTAGTTTCGGCGGCTTTTTTGCCTTTTTCGGCCGTACCTATCAATAGTTCAAATGTGGTTGCCCAGCCTTCGTCCATAAAGGCGTAATAACTCTCGTTAGTGCCCATGTAAAACGGCATATAAGTATGCGCTATCTCATGATCCTGCACCATTTGCGCAAAACTAAGGTCATTAGTGTGGGTATCATTTACCATCATCGGGTATTCCATATCGGCATAACCCTGTACTGATGTGGTTTTAGGGAACGGATAAGGCACGCCCGGCAAATTGTGTGAGAACCAGTCTAAAGAGTTGCGGGCGTATTGAACGTAATGCTGAAAATCAACCGAGGCATCGGCAAAGGCGGCCTGAACGCTTACCCGGCGGTTAGCTTTGTTATCAACCAACACGCTGGCGGCATCCCAATCATAAGTATTGCTTACGGCAAGGGCAACATCGGTAATATCGGTTGATGTCCATTTCCAGGTATTCATGTTATTTTGTGCCGTAATGTTCTTATTGGCCAGGTCCTGCGGCGTAGCAATGTGTATGGTAGAATCGCTGGTCATTGATGCAGCCAGTTTTTTAGCAAAGGCAGGCTGTAAAACTTCATCAGGGTTGCGCAAAGTGCCGGTTGCCCAAACTATGTAATTTTTAGGAACGGTTACATTAAGCGTATAATCGTTAAAATCATTATAAAACTCCAATGACCCGGTATGCGGCTGCGTATCCCAGCCTTTATAATCGTCATAAACAGATACGCGCGGATAAAAATAAGCAAGGTAAAATGTAGTGGTATCAATAGTGCCTTCACGGCCGCCGCCGCCGCCCCGGCTGTTTGAAAGTACATAATGCCAGGCAATATCCAGTTTAACCGAATCATGCGGCATTAAGGGCTTATTTAAGCCGAGCATATAGTTGGTGGTGATGGCAGCATTATTATCCCAGTTTAACGCTGTTCCGTTAGCTTGTATCTTATCTACCGTTATGCCTGTAGCCCTATCCGGGGTGGCGCCATTCCTGCCGCGGCCAAGGTGGCTGTTAATAATCAGTTTCATGTTCAGGCTGTCCAGCTTATCCGGGCTATTATTAAAATAGGTGATCTGCTCGGTGCCATTTATAGTGCCGTGCGGCGGGTTTACGGTTACCGTAATGTTATACCGGCCACGGTTTTGCCAGTAATTTTTACCCGGTTTGCCGGTTAGCGTGCGGGTGCCCTTAGTTGTATAGGCGGCCTGTATCCCGGGCGGCATGGTTAATGTTTGGGCATTTACGCCTGTTAATAAAAGGCATAAAAAAGCGAAGAGGATGATTGATCTGAACATGTTTAGTTATTTAAGCGCTAATATAATAAAGATGGCGCGAATTGCAGGTTATTTGTTGTGCCTGAGTAGTTATTCTCCGTCACTTTTACCACTAAACATAAGCAGCATTAAAATACACAAGCGGGGTTAAGACTTGCTGCTATTCATAGTGCAAACTTGCTGCGCTCCAGTAATTGTTCCCCTCATTTCATAATTAGTTATCATATTGTTTATTTTGCAGCACAATTATATAGCTGCGCTTAAACATACTTGTGTATAAATAATATGGTAATAATTAATAACTACCCCGAATTTGAAGCATTGTTAGGTAAGCAAATCGGAATATCAGGTTGGCATACTATAACCCAGCAACAGATAGATCAGTTTGCCGGCGCTACAATAGATCATCAGTGGATACATACCGACCCTGAAAGGGCCGCAACTGAAAGTCCCTTTAAAGCTACTATTGCGCATGGTTATTTAACGGTGTCGCTGCTGCCCTACTTCTGGCACCAGATATCTGAGGTAAAAAACCTTAAGATGCAGATCAACTACAGTATTGAGAACATACGGTTTGCGCAAGCAGTTGCAGTGAATAGCAGGGTACGGTTAAAGGCAAAGCTTAATGCTATAGCCAACCTGCGGGGCATTACCAAAGCCACTATTGGCGTTGAGATGGAAATTGATGGACAAACCAAGCCGGCATATACCGGTGAAGTGGTTTTTCTGTATCACTTTAATGGTTAATAACCCGGTTTACCGGCCGCTTAACACTAACGCCACTCAACTGAATAAAGCCATTAGTAAGCTAATGTATAAATTGAAGTGATTTTTAAGCGGTAAATTACACTAAAATTATGAGGGGATATTTATTAAACAATGAGAGCGATTTTTACCGATCGCTCTCATTGTTATTTACAAACTCGCTTTAGGGACGTAAGCTTACTTCCGCTTGCTCCCGGCATACGCTGCGCCGCCCAATGCCAGCACTAACAGAACAGAACCTGCCAGTGAAATTTTTTCGCCGGTGTAATAGGATGCCGGGTGAAACACAAATTCAATTTTATGGTTGCCTGGCGGTATCTGCGCGGCGCGTAATACGTAATCGGCACGGAAGTAAGGCGCTTCTTTTCCGTCTATCAGCATCTTCCAGCCCTTGTCATAATATATTTCAGAAAATACTGCCACCTGCGATGCGGTCGAACCGCTTTGATACACCATATGGTCAGGATGATAACTGGTCAGCGTGATGCTGCCGTTGGTGTCGCCGTGCAATAACGAAGCATCTATGTAGCTTTTATAACGCTTGTCAACTATCGCCTCGTCCTTTGGCGAGAATGCGCTGATGGCCTGCATTTCCTGGTCGGCATCCTGGGCAAAGCTTACCTTTTTCACAAACCAGGCATGGCCGCAGGCCGAGTTATTGGCATGCATGTTAACGGTTTGGTTCTTTTCATCGGGGGTTAATATGTATTTAGTGTTCAGCATATCAAGCACATCCTGGTTAACGCTGTTTACAAACTGATTATCCATTAGTTCGTCAAAACGTTTTAACCGGGCTGCAGAATAACCGCTTACAGATTTATGAAAGAATGGGTTAAAAAGGTCATACTTTATATTAGCCGATGCATCAAACACGCGGAAGTCCGGGTCAGGGTCCCTGGAGATGAACTGATCAACTTCACGCGGTTTAATTAGGGCATCGGCATCAACCTTATCTTGAAAATTGGTATCCTTCAGATATCGTTTGTCAACCTGCCACATATCAATCAGCACTAAAGCGAACAAGGCCAACGACAATATGGTTAAACTGATCTTTTGTTTAATAAACGCCCATACAATGCCAAATGCAATAACAATAAATATCAGCGTGCGCAGCGCATCGGCGCGCTCCAATGCAATACGGTCGCGGGTTATGGCGTTGGCAATGGTGGCGGCAAAAGCATTGTCGCCTTTAAGGGCGTTGGAAAGGTTAGCTATCCCGGCCGACTGATCTTCCGGACGGAAATTTAGGATAGCATCCGGTATGGCCAAAAGCAGCAGCGTTAGGCCGCCGGTGATATACAGCGCTAATTTTAGCTTGTTAAAAACTGCCTTTTTATCGCCAGCAGTAATTATTTCCTGTACGGCTAAAAATGCCAGAAGCGGAAAACAGAGACTTGCCACGGCCAGTATCGACTCTACCGAGCGGAACTTATTATATAGCGGGAAATAGTTAAAAAACAGGTCGGACACGTAAGGAAAATTACGCCCGAAGGATAAAAGCATAGTAAGCCCTACGGTTCCCAGCAGCCACCATTTTAAACGGCTTTTTACTATAATAAGGCCAAACACAAACAGGAAACAGATAACCGCGCCGAAATAAAACGGGCCCGCCGTTCCGGGTTTGTTGCCCCAGTACAAAGTAAGGCCCGGTATGCCCGACACCTGCTGGGCAACGTTCAGCGCCTGATCTTCAGGCACGCCTTTATTAGTAAGCGTTTTAGTGGTTTCCGAATTTTGGTCCAGCGTTTCAGTGCCGGTGCCGCCGCCATAAGCGTTGGGGATAAGGAAGGTTAAACACTCGCCTACGCCCTGGCTCCATTCGTAAGCATAGGTTTTATCCAGGCCGTTCTTCGGCTCTTTAGCGTTTTTAGTTAAATTTGATTGTCCGCGATAACTATCCTTACTATATTCGTAGGTGCTCCACAATGTTGAGGCATTTACCAGTAAGGCCAGTATTAACGCCGCACCCAGGTAAGCCAGCGCCTTTACATAGGCTGCAAGGGTGTTATTTTTTATGGCATGGTAAAGTTCGATACCTAATAATATCATCAGGGCCAGCAGCAGGTAATAGGTCATCTGAAGGTGGTTGGCCCTTATTTCCATAGCCAGGAACAAGGCTGTCAGCGCGCCGCCTGTTAAATACTTACCGCGCAGGGTTAAAATAATACCGGCCAGTATAGGTGCAAAAAAGGCAATGGCAAAGGCCTGGTTAGAGTGCCCGGCCACCAGCAAAATGATATTGTAGGAGGAAAAGGTAAATGCCACCGCCCCGGCAGCCGCCAGCCAGGGATTTAGTTTTAAAACGCAGAACAACAGGTAGGCGCCCAGCATCAATATCAGCACAGTATCAACCGGGTTAGGGAATGCGCCCTTAAATGCTTTAACTATCCAGGTGGTAATATTATCAGGGTAAGGCGCCCATATCTGGTAAGCGGGCATACCGCCAAATATCTGGTTGGTCCATAAAATGGTTTCGCCCCTGGCTTTATAATCATTTATTTCTTTTTGGGTAGACTGTGCTCCAACCACGTCGCTTTGTCCAAGCGTTTTGCCATTAAAAGCGGGCGTGAAGTAAAAAAAACATATCGCAAAAAATACCCCGACGATGGCCAGGTGGATGCCATTTTGCTTGAACCAGTTATTCATTGAATTTTTGAAATGATGATATAATCCTCAAAAATAGAAATTTGAGTGAGAATTGGAATTATAAGTTTTGGGCAGGTGCGCTTAGCAGGGCTGCGCCTTCAACCTGAAAAGGAAGAACATCAGTAGTAAACCGGCTATGCTGGCCACATAACCAATAATGGCATTGCGGCCATATTCCTCGCGGTTGCGGCGGATGGTGTAATAATTATAAACAGCCAGCAATACCAGTACAACCCAAAATGCCGTGCTTATTTTGGTACACATGGCAAACAGCTCTACACCAATGGTTACTATGATATAATTAACCACTATTAATATAAGCGATTGCGGGGTGCCGAAATGCCTGCGTTTATATAGCTCTTCGGGCAGCATGGTTATTTAATTTCTTCGTAATCAATAAAATCGCCCTCGGTGTCCGGAAACTTGCTTTTATTTTGCGGCATATGGTCAATTTTTACCGAACCCTCGCGGGGCTGGCGGGGCGGCTGTTGCGAATAGCCCGACTGATGGCCCTGCTGCGCCTTATTGATGACACTCTGAAACAGGAAAGGCAAAAATATGCGTGCCAGGCTGCGTACAATATACAGTATGCAAATAGATATAATAAGAAAGCGAATAAGCAACATTTTAATAATTTTTGGCTTACAAATATAAGGTATTAACCGTTAAATTGTTTGTTCATAATTATTGTATGCATAACATCAATCACTGTTGCTGCTGCTGTATCATTTCCATATAACGCTGGTAACTGTTTTTAGACAGATCGGGCGCAGTGTGTTTAATAACCGGCTCATCAAACACTTCGCCAATGTCGCCGCCTGTCATTAGCCCGTCTTTATGATAACCTACCGATACGGCAACTTCAAGCTTATGCCCGTGCGGCCCTTTATAGGTACCCTTAACCGGCGAACAATCTGAAAAGTTGCGCCCTACGGCCAGGCGCACATGCGTTTCATTGGCTACCACATTGTTGGTGGGGTCAACACCCAGCCAGCCATAATCAGGCAGATAAGCCTCGGCCCAGGCGTGGGTAGCGCCTTCACCGCGCATACCGTTATGGTTGGGGCAAATATAACCGCTTACATAACGGGCGGGTATGTTTATCAGGCGCAGCATTACCATCAGGATATGTGCAAAATCCTGGCATACGCCGGCCTTTAGCTCCCACACGTCGTCTAATGTGCTCTCTACCGTGGTTACGCCTTTAATGTAAGTGAAGTTATCGTAGATATACTGACAAAAGCGCAGGATGGCCTGGTAGGGGGTATCTTCCTTTTGCAATTCGCGGTTTACAATGGCCTGCAGTTCGGCCTGGCCGTCAAAGTACTCCTGCTTTAAAAAATCAATATAAGGCACAATGTAACGCAGGCGTTCATAATCTTTCCATTGCTGTTCAGGAAATATGTCGTTTACGGGCAGCGGGCGGTGTTTGGTGTTTACCCATATCTGCGAGTTGATGACCAGCTGGTTATGCGGATCGCGATAGGTAAAGCTGCCCACCTTATTGCCATAATAGTCTATATGAGTATCTACAAGCGGGCCGCCGGTAATGGTTAGTTCCTGCTTCAGTACTTCCTGGTAAATATCCTGCAGGGGATAAAGTATGATCTGGTTGGCGCTGTCGCGCACAGGTCCATCATAGGTATATTTGGTAATGTGCTGTATTTTAAACTCAGGCATGTTATGTAGTGCAATGGTGCTGACCTATTACAAATCAGGAATTGGCAAAATAGTTTTCGTTAAGGGCATTACCTATGCCATAAAGCTCCTGCCTTATCTGGCTAAGGTAGATATGCAGCCCCTCCTGACTTATGCTGTTTACCGAACTATATTTAATGCGGCTTTGCAAACGGCCGATGCGGAAAGACATCCGGCGGAAATCATCCCGCTCATGGTCGCCTTTTAACCGGTCAAAATATCGCTGGATATGGTTTACCGCATAGATCACCGAACGGGGGAAATCGTTATTAAGGGCAACCTGCTCTAATACATTCTTAGCCTCAAAGCCCGAGCGGTAGGTTTTCAGATATAACTCGTAGCCACCTATTGATAACAACAGGTGTTTCCAGTAGGTGGTATCGGTCAGCAGGTCAGGGTTATCGTTCAGCGTGTTAAATTTGGTATCAAGGATATCAACAGACTGGATGGCGCGCTCCAGATATTTGCCGATATTCATAAAGCTGCGGCCTTCGCCGCGTTCCATGGTAATTTCTACCGTACCATAATACAGCATTACTTGTTTTATCAGTATATCCAGCGTACCAATAGGGTCCTCACGCTGCAGCATCCGTTCAAGCCTGGCATCTTTTACCGTGTGATAGTATTCGTTAAGGCATTGCCACAAATCTTTGGTAATATGCTCCTGCACCCCGCGCGCATTTTCGCGGGCAAGGGTAATGATATTAAGGATAGAATTGGGGTTATCCTTTGAGGTGATCATGTACTTCAGCACCTCACGGCTGTCATTACCTAATTTTTCAATTATGCCGCCGTCGTCTGCACCGGTGTAAAGGCGCATCATAGGCTCCCAGGTAAAATCCTGTACGGCATCCTGCGATGAGGCGTAATTGATCTTCAGCATCCGCAATAAACCATCGCTCCGCTCAATATACCGGCTGCTCCAATATAAACTTGCTGCTACCCTGCTTAACATAGCCCCCCCGGCCCACTAAAGGGTAAGTAAACTTTGAATTTGAGATCTTCGTATTCGGATTTCGGCATTCCTTATTAAAATTATTTAACTATCTGTTTATTTGCATACTGCATTTATATATATTATCTATAAACTTCCATTTAGTAGGCCGGGGAGCTTAACACCCACGTATCCTTGCTGCCCCCGCCCTGTGAGCTGTTTACCACCAGCGACCCCTCTTTCAGTGCTACACGTGTTAACCCGCCGGGCACTATCTCAATTCCGTTGGGGCCGCATAAGGCATATGGCCGCAAGTCTATCCGCCTTGGGGCCAGTTCGCCCGTTATATAACACGGCGCTGCCGAAAGGCTGATGGTAGGCTGTGCTATAAAGTTACGCGGGGCCTTCAGTATCTCGTTCTTGTAATCTTCTATCTCTTTGCTGCTTGCTGCATGGCCCATCAGCATACCGTAGCCACCGCTTTCGTTAGTTTTTTTAACCACCATTTTATTGATGTTCTCAAAAACGTATTCTTTTTCTTCGGGGTTGCCTAACTGGTAGGTAGGCACATTTTTTAATATGGGCTCTTCGTTAAGGTAATACCGTATCATGGCAGGTACATACACATATACCGCCTTATCATCGGCCACGCCATTGCCAATAGCGTTTACAATGGCTACGTTACCTTTACGGTAAGCGCCCATTAAGCCGGCCACGCCCAGCATGCTTTTAGGGTTAAATACCAGGGGGTCTAAAAATTCATCATCTACCCGGCGGTAAATCACATCAACCTGTTGCAGGCCGTTGGTGGTTTTCATGTAAACCTTGTGGTTATCCACTACCAGATCACGCCCTTCCACCAGTTCAACACCCATCAGCCGGGCCAGGGTAGTGTGCTCAAAATAGGCCGAGTTATATATACCCGGGCTAAGTAATACAATGGTAGGGCTGCTTACAGCCCGCGGCGAAAGCGCCAGCAGGTTCTTATACAACAGCGCAGGATATTCGGTTACGCTGCGTACGTTGCATTGCGGCAGCAGGTCAGGAAATAACCGTTTGGTAATCTCCCTGTTCTCCAGCATATAGCTTACACCCGATGGGGTGCGCAGGTTATCTTCCAGCACATAAAAGGTACCGTCAAAATCACGGATAAGATCAATACCGGCTATGTGGACATAAATATCATAGGGTACCTGCAACTGGTACATCTCGCGCAGGAAGTGCGGGCAAGAGTAAACAATATCGATAGGTACTATGCCATCCTTAATAATGAACTGATTATGGTATACATCCTTTAAAAAATGGTTAAGCGCTGTGAGACGCTGCTTTATGCCCTTTTCAACAAATGCCCATTCCCCTGCAGTTATTATACGCGGGATAATATCAAAGGGGAATATCTTTTCTATCCCTTCGCCGCTGTTATATACGGTAAAGGTAATGCCCTGGCTCATAAAAAGCCGTTTGGCCAGTTCCTCCTTTTTGTTCAGCTCATCGGGCGATTCCTTTGATAAATAAGCTATAACCTTGCCATAATGATCGCGGATGTTAGCATCAGCGCCGAACATTTCGTCCCAAACACCATCAATGGGGTTGTACTTGTTAAAATAGCCCGATCCCTGCATAAGTAAAACTCCGGTTTTTATAAAACTATGGTAATTTATAAAGTGTTTTCAATAAAAACCTAATAAACTATGTAAATAATATTCAGATGATATAAAAAACCGAAGGTATAACAACAAAAAAGCAGGTCAGCAGAAAAAAAGCTTTTTCTTTTGACCTGCTTTGCAGCTATTGATATAAAAATTACTTTTCTACAGCCGAAAATATTTCCATCAGCACGTTCCAGTTATGCTTTGCATCTATTTCCCAGATGCGTACATAATTATAATTGCTCACAATGGCGCCTTTTTTAATACGTGCAGTACCGTAACTGTAGGCCAGGTCATTACTGGTGGCGCGGCCGGCATTCACCGTCTCGGCCGATATGCTTATGGCTTCGTTATTGATAAATTTAAGGGTTTGGTCAACACCCATAATAGGTTCAAAACCCGGAAAATAATACCGGCCTTCGGGACTTAAAAATTCTTTGTAAGTACCCATAGTTGATTTGCTGAGCGAGTAGTTAAAGGTTTTATCGTAATCCAGTATCACGGTTTTGCCGGCAAAAGGGTCCTTGCTCGGGGCTTTATGCTTAGCAGTGTCGGGCTCTTTAAAATCGGTCAATGCCTCGCCTTCCATTTCGGGGTGCTGTATGCCCAGATCAATCAGCAGCTTTAAATTGCCGTCTTCGTCGCCTTTCCATACCGATACATAATCGCCATAAACTTTATCATCATCACCCGGCCCGTTCTGGTATACGTAGGGCCCGGCTGTAAAAGCAAGGTCGCCATTAGCAGCTATGCGGGCAAATTTAGGCTTCCAGGTTAACGTGCCGGGCTGTTTATCAATACTGCTGTAAAATTCAATAATATTTTTGGCATCGGGTTTAAAAACAATCCCCTGCGGGTCGGCAACTGCTAAAAAAGCATCTTTTATGCCTTTTCGGGCAACTAACTTATTAAAGTTTTCTTCGGCAGCTAAAACAGTTTTAACCTGGGCAATAGGGCGCTGGGCAAATACAAAACAACTGCCCGTAATTAACAGGGCAGCTATGGCAGTAATTTTTTTCATTTAAGGATAAATTTATTCTATGCGGAATGGTTTGTAAAAACCCCTCTGCATCGCGGTTATGCTTTGGCGGGCAATTTAACAATAAAAATTAAGCTGCAATGTTATAATGTGCAAAGCAATATTCCGAAAGTACGTTCTATAACAATACTTTTTCAGATTTGTTTAATGCGCCCCGGGTTTTAAAACGCTTTAGTGAGTAGTTTATTTTATCCCCGCAGTTATAGGCTAATCCATCCATTACCTTTAGCTGCCTATTTATTAAGGCATCAATGTTTTTAAGGTGTTTGTCTATTTCACCAGCATTTGTTTCAGTTTTTAACAAGTTGATGTTGGTAAGGATGTTTGCGGCAGGTGCGCGCAGGTCATGAGAAAGAGCGGTGATCAGTTTGTCCTTTTCGTTAAGTTTATGATGAACTGTGCCAACAAAGTTGTTAACTGTACGCATCAGCAGGCCTAATTCATCGTCAAAGTTCTCCGGTAAGTCTGGCATGCCCCCGTATTTTAAATAAGCGGTTAGCGATACCTGTACTTTGCGCACTGGCGCTAAAAGTGAAGCAATAAGGAACGATGTAATTACCGCTGCAATTACTATAACCCCAAGTGTTAATAAGGCAATAGCTATTTGGTTTAACAAGGTAACCTGCCCAAAAAGCAGTAGGCCAATAACTGCTATTAAAGGGATATAAATGCCGGCAACAGCAATGAACATTACTTTGCTGTTATAATTTTTCAATAAACGGAAGCCGGAGAAGAAGCGGTATACTTTCATAACAGGAAATTAAGCAGAGTTGTGAAGTTATACGAAAAAGCAGAGCGGTTTGTTAGCACCTCAGTAAAAAAAGAATGAATTAGGAAAATATTTTTTAAGTATATTTATCTGATTATTTATTAGTTCATGAAAAAACATTTGTATATCGTATGCATCATATTTATGATGATTTTATCTGATCAATATGCGACGGCCCAATACTACTATGCCGGGGATAAACTTGTCAATTCGTTTTCACCTGTATTGGGCGACATTGAGGGTTCGCCGTTTTTAACGGAAAAATGGTTTTCGGGCAATGTTACCAATTGTACTGGTGTCACATCTAAGAATGTGCGCCTCAAATATGATGTGTTGGATGACCGCATTTTGTTTGTCGGGACAAACGACGAGTTGCTGATGTTCCCCGAGAAGATAAACTCGTTTACAATTAATCATAATATATTTTCGTGTGGCTTTCCGCCGGTTGACACCCTTACCATCAATACCTATTATCAAGTAGAAGCAGCTGGAAAAGTTACGCTTTTAAAACATCTGACAAAAAGCATACAAAAAATATATGTGTATAATTCTGCAGTACCTAAATACAGATTTGCTGATATAGAAACATGGTATATATTGAAAGATGGCAAAATGTTACGAATATCTCCAAATGAGAAGAGTTTGATAAATGCAGTGAATGACCATAAAACCGAACTGATGGATTTTTCTAAAAATAACAAAAATGATAGATCTGAACTTCAGCTGGCTATGCTGGTAACTTATTACAATAATATCCAGTAGCTATATCTTATTCCATTTGGTGCCGTCCTTACTATCTTTAAGCTGGAAGCCTATCTTTTGCAGGCCCTCCCTTATTTTATCAGATGTAACATAATCGCTGTTGCGTTTGGCTTCAGTGCGCAGGTTTACAATCATATCCATTACCTTAGGCAGGTCATTATTGGCAGCTATTTCATTTTTTAAGCCTAAAATATCCATTAAAAAGTGCTGCATCAGGTTTTTAAGCAGTTCAAGGTTGTCAAGATCAATGTTCAGTTTCCCGTCATGCACGGAATTTATTATGTGTGAAGCCTCAAACAGTTCGGCTATTAATACCGGGCTGTTAAAATCATCGTTCATGGCGTTATAACAGCGCTGCTGCAGGGCGGCAATATCGGTTTGGTTTGTAGGCGATGGTTTTAAATTAGCCAGCAGGCCCCAGGCGTTCATCAGGCGTTTGAAGCCTTTTTCAGACGCTTCCATAGCCTCGTTGCCAAAATCAAGCGTGCTGCGGTAATGTGCCTGCAGCATAAAAAAGCGCACAGCCATAGGGCTGTATGCCTTATTCAGGATCTTATTATTGCCGCTAAAAAGTTCGTGCGGTAAAAAGCTGTTCCCTAATGATTTTGACATTTTTTGACCATTCACCGTAAGCATATTGGTATGCACCCAGTAGGTGGCCGGGTTTTGGCTGCAGCAGGCCATATTCTGCGCTATCTCGTTGGTATGGTGGGTTGGCGCAAGATCTATCCCCCCGCCGTGTATATCAAATTTATGCCCCAGGTATTTGTTGCTCATGGCCGAGCATTCCAGGTGCCAGCCGGGGAAGCCCCATCCCCAGGGCGACGGCCACTGCATCAGGTGCCCGGGTTTAGCTTTTATCCAAAGGGCAAAATCAAGTTTTCCGCGTTTGTCATCCTGGCCGCCAAGACTGCGGGTATTGGCCAGCAGGTCATCAAGGTTGCGGCCGTTTAATATACCGTAATCATGCGTTTGATTATATTTCTCTACATCAAAGTAAACCGATCCGTTAACCTCATAGGCAAAACCTTTTTCAAGAATAAGCTTTACCAGCTCTATCTGTTCAATAATATGTCCGGTGGCCGTAGGTTCTATGCTGGGCGGCAGTATATTTAACTCGCGCATAACCTCATGGAAGCCCACCGTATACTTCTGTACAATTTCCATAGGTTCCAGCTGCTGTAGTTTGGCTTTTTTTGATATTTTATCTTCGCCCTCATCGGTATCGCCCTCCAGGTGGCCGGCATCGGTAATATTACGTACATAGCGCACCTTATAGCCTAAATGGGTTAAGTACCTGAAGATCAGATCAAAAGATATATAAGTACGGGCATTGCCCATATGCGCATCGCTGTAAACTGTAGGGCCGCAAACATACATGCCCACGTGCGGCGGGTTAAGCGGTATAAATTGTTCTTTGGTACGGGTTAAAGTATTGTAAACAAATATGGTTTGCTGCATAACAGGCGCAAACTTACTGAAAATTATAAAGAGTGATATTGCAGATGGCCAATTGTGCGCTTAAAATGGCACACCGAGAACGCAACCAGCATTTAGGTATACCAGCAATAATGAGCAGGCCTTACAGATTTACCTGTTAAAACAGGTGGTAGGTTAAAGGGCAGGCGAGAAGATTTTGAAATAAGAATTTTGCAGCATGTTATTTAACCCTGCCCGACGGATAGAGGCTTGCATAGGACTGCCGGCATATCACTTATTCCGCTCGCCCCTTATTTTTGAGGCCATAACCAATGCATCATAGGCGTTAACTATCCCGCCGGTTTTGCTCAGGGTAGTAAAATCAACCTTCTGGTCTTTGCTGCCCGGTTTTAACACCTTAAAACCGGTTAATGGTTTTACCGATTGCAATATGGCTTCCTTTACCTGCCTTGCGCTTAAGTTAGGATAATACTCCAGTATCAGCGCAGCAATACCCGCAGTAATTGGAGATGCAAAGCTGGTACCATCTTCGGTGCTGAACTCGGCATCGGTATTTACAGAGGTTACCTTTACCCCGGGGGCAAAAAGGTCAACGTTATTTTTACCGTAGTTGCTAAATTCTGCCGCCAGCTTTTCATCCATGCGGGGCCCGGAGGCGCCTACGTTAATATAATTTTCCGCGTCGGTTGATGAGCCATCCTCAAAAGTATCGTTTGGATAGTCGGGCGTAATATCAACATCCTGGTTATCATTACCGGCGGCCTGCACCAGTAATACATCGTGCGCGGCGGCGTATTTAAAGGCATCGTCAACCCAGGCTTTATGCGGCGATATTTTTTTGCCGAAGCTCATGTTCACCACCTTTGCACCGTTATCAACCGCATAGCGGATGGCATTGGCAATATCCTTGTCGTATTCGTCGCCGTCGGGCACTGCCTTAATGGCCATAATACGCACGTTATCGGCTATGCCATCAATGCCGTAACCGTTGCCGCGCTGCGCACCAATAAAACCGGCCACCATAGTGCCATGCATGGCATCAGGGAACTTTAACTGGTTGCTGCCATATTTTTTGTCGTTAAAATCATCAGGGTTATCGCCAACAATGCGTTTGCGGGCATCCAGGTCGGGCGTAATATCATTGTTCAGCTTGGTCAGGTAATCATTCAGGTCCTTGATCAGCTTGGCGCTGTTTGATGTTGGCCCTTCTTCCTGAAAAAATGAACTCCATATATTTTTACACTCCTTAATCGTATCGTTGGCGGTTTGTATCTTGTCAAGGTCTTTCAGCACAAAGGTATCATTGGGGCCTAAGTGCAGCTCGCGTTTAATATACGCGCTGGTGCCCACCAGTGCATTCATCACCCGCGTTAACTGCTGTATCTCGCCTGCCGACTTCATCAGTGTAGAATCATGCGTTGCCTTTACCTTTAACCAATAGGTATACTCCTTTGTAGCGGTAGTCGCTGCAGCATTGTTCAGGTACTTTCCCTTTAACCGGTTATATTCCCTTACCTCCTCGGTAGTCTCACTATAATCGCACTTGCCGCCCGGGCCGCCTAAAAAATTCCAGCCGTGCACATCATCTACATAACCGTTATGATCATCATCAATGCCATTGCCCGGTATCTCTTTAGTGTTTGTCCAAAAAATATCCTTCAGGTCCTTTTGCAGGGTATCAATGCCGCTGTCAATGGTAGCCACTACAACGGGTTTGCTTTTTTTTCCCTTTAAAAATTCGTAGGCACGGTTAAGGCTTACGCCGTAGTAACCGTCTGCCTTCAGGTCCATGGCGTGCCAGTTTTTTGGAGGCAGCGGGGCAGCGGGCGTATCTGTAACGCTTTGGGCATAACTGTTTATATTAAAACATAGCATGGCGCTCAATAGCAGCCCGGCAGCATATTTATATATATTCATTTTTTGGGGTTGAAACAAAAGGCAAAGGGCCTTTCCTTTATAGTTAATAAATCATTTATAGCATAACGTTCTGTTTCTTTGCTTTGGTCTATAGCTTTTAAGCATTTCCTGCTTTAAACTATCGCCATATTTCCACGCAACCAAAACCCGGATACCTAAAAATTGTTCGGGCTATGCTAAGTATTAATTTATTATGCCGTTGCCCAGGCCTTGCGGCGCGGTCAAACATTCAATACTTTATTTAGGTGGTTCGTTAAACAAACTTATTGTGCTGCACAATATCCCAATGATTTTTCGCTTTTGCAACTCAGGCCTTTTTTACCTTAAACCTATATTTAGCGGCATAGATAAATAGTTTCGCTTACAAGGTTAAACGCCGTGACAGCAGCAGTGGATTTACCCAATGCTTATGATACTAAGCAAGCTGGTTAACTGATAACCGCATTCCGCACTTTAAGCTCGCTGTATTTAGGTTGTAATAAACTTAAAACATGCAGTTAACATAAACCCTTGTAACAGATTAACAACCTTTAGCCTTTTAGCTTTTACCTTTACCCTTAAAACAATAAATTTGCCGCAAATACAAACCATGAGTTTCAGAACAGAACACGATACCATGGGCGAGGTACAGGTACCTGCCGATAAATACTGGGGCGCACAAACACAGCGCAGCCGCAACAACTTTAAAATTGGCCCCGAGGCCAGTATGCCGAAGGAAATTATTGATGCCTTTGCTTACCTGAAAAAAGCAGCCGCCTATGCCAATACCGACCTGGGCGTATTGTCTGCCGAAAAACGCGACCTGATTGCCGCCGTTTGCGATGAGATACTGGCAGGCAAACTGGCTGCCGAGTTCCCGCTGGTGATATGGCAAACAGGTTCGGGCACACAATCCAACATGAACGTGAACGAGGTGGTGGCCAACCGTGCGCATGTTTTACAAGGCAATAAACTGGGCGAAGGCAAAACCTTTATACACCCTAATGATGATGTGAACAAATCGCAGTCATCAAATGATACTTATCCTACCGCTATGCATATTGCCGCCTACAAAATGGTGGTTGATATAACCATACCGGGCGTTACCAAACTGCGCGATACGCTAAAGGCAAAAGCTGAAGCGTTTAAAGGCGTAGTGAAAATTGGCCGTACCCACCTGATGGATGCTACTCCCTTAACGCTGGGCCAGGAGTTTTCGGGTTATGTATCGCAATTGGATCATGGCCTGCGTGCGTTAAATAACACCTTAGCCCACCTAAGCGAACTGGCTTTAGGCGGTACCGCCGTTGGTACCGGCATTAATACCCCTGCCGGTTATGATGTTAAGGTAGCTGAATATATTGCCAAATTTACCAACCTGCCGTTCATTACTGCTGAAAACAAGTTTGAAGCCCTGGCGGCGCATGACGCGATTGTAGAAACACACGGCGCTTTAAAACAGATAGCAGTATCATTAATGAAGATAGCTAACGATATCCGTATGCTGGCCTCGGGCCCCCGCTCGGGTATCGGCGAGATACATATCCCGGATAACGAGCCCGGTTCATCTATTATGCCGGGTAAAGTTAACCCAACCCAAAACGAAGCGGTAACCATGGTGGCCGCGCAGGTTATGGGGAATGATGTGGCCATCTCCATAGGCGGCGCTAACGGGCATTACGAGCTGAATGTGTTTAAACCGGTAATGGCCGCTAACTTCCTGCAATCGGCCAGGTTGATTGGCGATGCCTGCGTGTCCTTTACCGACCATTGCGCAGCCGGCATTGAACCAAATTACGAGGGCATAAAAAAACACCTTGAAAATTCCCTGATGCTGGTAACCGCGCTGAACCCGCATATCGGGTATGAGAACGCCGCCAAGATAGCCAAGACCGCGCTTAAGGAAAACCTCTCGTTACGCGAGGCTGCCCTGAAATTAGAACTGCTTACCAGCGACCAGTTTGACCAATGGGTACGGCCCGAAGATATGATAGGGAGCTTGAAGTAAAACATGCTTAAAGCCCATTTAAAGCGGAAACCCGATAGCCGAAAGCCAATAAATTTGAAAAGATCAGCTTTCGGCTTTCGGCCTAATGCCCTTGGCCTGTTTCCGGCTATCTGCTTTACGCTTGCTGTTTTAAGCTTTTTTTCTTCCTGCGCCTTTAACCCCGACCTGCAGGGCAGGGGCGAAAAATATTTACAAGGCGAGTGGCAGCAGGATAGCAGTGCGCTTGAGCAGCAATTGGTGGTTGCCCCGCACTATTATGTGAAGTTTGATTGCGATTCGTTCTTTATAAAGATCAGTTATCGCAGTAAGGTAAACTACGGCAGCGATACCTGCCGCAACAGCGGCCATTGGGCCGAGTACATTAAAGGCGCTTATTCACAAAAAAATGACACATTGTTTTTAAAAGGGCAATATTGCAATGCTAACTTTACCCTTAAAACCAATACAGATTGTTTCAGGACCGGGCCTTACCAGGAATTATTTAAGGTAAGCCATGCAAACGGCCCGCTCGTTAACCTGTCTGGCACATCAATGGTTATACCTGTAAATTTGAAACTGATGAAAAGAACGTCCTGCGTTCAGAAACCCCTTTAACATGAAAACATTCAGAAAGATTGGAACTACTGCTATTTTATTTTGCCTGCCCTTTATCACATTTGCCTGGGGCACTAACGGGCATCGCATCAGCGGCGAGATAGCCTTCAGTTACCTTAGCCCCAAAGCTAAGGCGGCTGTTCAGCAAATATTAGGGAACGAGTCTCTTGCGCTGGCCAGTAACTGGGCCGACTTTATTAAATCCGACGACGCCTACCAATACTTATCATCATGGCATTACATTGATCTTGATAATATCAGCTCCTATTCGCAACTGCAGGCATATTTGGCTACAGATACCGAAACAGATGCCTATACCAAACTTAACTTTTTGATAACCGAGTTAAAAAAAACCGGCTTAAGTAAAGAAAATAAGCTGCTATACCTGCATATGCTTATACATATTACAGAGGATTTGCACCAGCCCCTGCATACCGTGAAAACAGAGCAGGGCGGCAACGGGATTAAAGTGGTATTTGATGGAAAAGAAACTAACCTCCATAGTTTATGGGATAGCGGATTGATAGATTTTCAAAAATTAAGTTATACGGAATATGCTGCAGCCATAAACCATACCACTCCCGCCCAACTGGCCGAATGGCAAAAAGCGCCGATAAGCCAATGGATATTTGACAGCAATCAACTTGCTGTGGCCATAGTGGCCGGGATAAAACCTAACGTTCCGTTAAACACTTATAAGTATAATTTTAATTATGTTGATACCTTAAACCAGCAACTACTTAAAGGCGGCGTACATTTGGCTGGTATATTGAATGAGCTTTTTGGAAAATAATATGAACTTTTAAACAAAAGGCCGTATATTGTGTTTAATTTTTAGTTAACGGCTTTAAAAAACATGAAGATACTAATGGTTTGCCTTGGTAATATATGCCGTTCGCCGCTGGCGCAGGGCATATTGCAGCGCATGGCAAGCCATGAGGAACTGGATTGGGAGATAGATTCGGCCGGGACAGGCAACTGGCACGTAGGCGAAAAGCCGGATTACCGGGCAAGGCGTGTAGCGCGCGACCATGATATTGATATCAGCAATCAAACATGCAGGCAGTTTACCGCTGCGGATTTTGAAAAGTTTGATGTGATATTTGTAATGGATAAATATAACCTGGCCAACATATGGTCAAAGGCCCGTAACAAATATGATAAGCGAAAGATAAAATTGCTGCTGGGCGATAAAGAAGTGCCCGACCCTTATTATACCAACATGTTCGATCATGCGTATGACCTGATTGAGGAAGGATGCCGTAACATCATAAACACATATAAACAAAGCCTTCAAAATTATTAAACAGATGCCCTCAAGGTAGGTGCAACCCCATTAGGGTCGTGGCCGAGATGGCCGGGTCGGCAGGCCATAAAACAGCAAAGGCCCCGTTTTTCCAGGGCTTTTC
Organism: uncultured Mucilaginibacter sp.; assembly: GCA_964657585.1. Lineage (GTDB taxonomy): Bacteria > Bacteroidota > Bacteroidia > Sphingobacteriales > Sphingobacteriaceae > Mucilaginibacter. The sequence continues at coordinate 19,351 of CAZZVY010000012.1, forward strand.
CTTTTTATAGAAATGGTTTAAAACTATACAGCAAATGATGTACCGCAGCCACAGGTGCTGGCAGCGTTCGGGTTGTTAAAAGTAAATCCGCGCGAGTTAAGACCGTCCTGCCAGTCAATCTGCATGCCGGCCAGGTACAGGCCATGTGCCTTGTGCATGTAAACCTTTATACCGTCAATGTAATAGATCTGGTCGCCGTCCTTTTGCTGGTCGAAGCCTAACACATAGCTCATACCCGAGCAGCCGCCGCCTTCTACGCCTACGCGCAGGCCAAAGTCGTCGCCCAGTTCTTGCTGGTCTTTTAATTTATTCAGTTCTTTTACTGCACCTGTTGTAAAGCTTACAGGCGCAATGGCAGTTTCAACGGCAGTGCTCATCTTATTTATTAAATTATAATCAAATATACGCTAAATTGTACAAATTTGTTGCCGGTGGGTATTTAATGACCTCCGCTTAACATTTACAACAGGGTATGATGTTTTCCTTTTTCTTCGAGGTACTAAAGTTGGCAGTGGCAGGCATTGCTGTGGTATGCGTGGCCTTTTACCTGGTGAAACCCTTCCTTGAAAATAATGAAAAGCTGCAGCTTATCGATTTGAAAAAGTCAACCTCGGCCCAAACCCTGCCTTTGCGCTTGCAGGCTTATGAGCGTATGGTGTTACTGATAGACCGTATCAACCCGGCTAACCTGCTGTTAAGGTTAAACGCATCAGCCTGTTCCGCATCCGAACTGCATAGCTTAATAATCACTGAAGTGCGCAGCGAATTTCAGCATAACGTTACCCAGCAGTTATATATTAGCCAGCGTGCCTGGCAGGTGGTTAGCCGTTTAAAGGATGATACACTTACACTGGCAAATAACATAGCCAAAATGCTGCCTGACGGCTCCGGCGGATTGGAACTGGGAAAGGGCATGCTAACCCATTTGGGCACGCTGGAGCACGACCCCTACACCGCTGCCATTAGCCTTATACGCGCCGACCTGGAAGAACTGTTTTAATAT
>CAZZVY010000012.1:20363-27787 GCA_964657585.1 uncultured Mucilaginibacter sp.
CGAAAAACATATCGAAACCACCTCAGGCATAACCATTAAAGAGGTATATACTGAACCTTCCGGTATGACAGAACTGCCCGGTCAGTTCCCTTATACCCGGGGCATACAAAAAGACATGTACCGCGGCCGCTTGTGGACCATGCGCCAATATGCAGGTTTCAGCACCGCCTCCGAATCCAACAAACGTTACCATTACCTGCTAAGCCAGGGAACCATGGGCCTGTCTGTAGCCTTTGATCTGCCTACCCAGATCGGTTATGACTCGGACCATGAACTTGCCGAGGGCGAAGTAGGTAAGGTAGGCGTAGCCATTGACTCGTTAAAGGACATGGAGATACTGTTTTACGGTATCCAATTGCAGCAAATAACCACCAGCATGACCATTAATGCTACGGCGCCTATCCTGCTGGCCATGTACATTGCACTGGCCAAAAAACAAGGGGCTGATCTGTCGCTGCTTTCGGGTACTATACAAAACGATATATTAAAGGAGTATGCCGCGCGCGGCACCTATATATACCCGCCCGCACCATCCATGCGGTTAATAACCGATGTGTTTGAGTATTGCAGCAAAGAGGTGCCTAAATGGAACACAATATCTATATCGGGCTATCATATCCGCGAGGCAGGCTCTACCGCTATGCAGGAACTGGCCTTTACCCTGGCTAACGGTAAGGCTTATTTAAAGGCTGCGTTGCAAAAAGGTTTGGACATAAACATATTTGCCCGGCGCTTGTCCTTCTTTTTTAATTGCCACAATAACTTCTTTGAAGAGATAGCCAAGTTTAGGGCTGCCCGCAGAATGTGGGCACATATTACCAAAGAACTGGGCGCCACACACCCCGATGCGCAAAAGCTGCGCTTTCATGCCCAAACCGGCGGCTCTACCTTAACTGCGCAACAGCCGCTAAATAATATTGTACGGGTAAGCCACCAGGCTATAGCCGCGGTATTGGGCGGTACACAATCGTTGCATACTAACGGATATGATGAGGCTTTATCACTGCCTACCGAAGCTGCTGCAAAAATAGCGCTGCGTACCCAGCAGATCATCGCCTTTGAAAGCGGAGTGACCGATACAGTCGACCCTTTGGCCGGCTCCTATTTTATTGAAACGCTTACGGACGAGATGGAAGCCGCCGCTCAAATTTATCTGGATAAGATAGATGTTATGGGAGGGGCGGTTAAAGCCATTGAGCAGGATTACATGCAGCAGGAGATAGGCAGCGCTGCTTATGCTTATCAAACCGCCATTGAAACAGGCGAGCGGGTGATAGTAGGCGTTAATAAATTTACCCAGCCTGAAGAAGACCATGGCGATATTTTCAGGGTGGATGATACCATCCGTAAACAGCAAACCATCCAGATTGAGGCCCTGAAGAAAGAGCGTGATAACGCTGCAGTTAGCCTTGCATTATCAAATTTAACAGCCGCTGCTAAGGGCCATGAAAACCTGATGACATATATACTAACAGCCGTAGAATGTTATGCCACCTTAGGTGAAATTGCTGATGCGCTTCGTGGGGTATTTGGCGAATATTAAAAGCGGCACATCGCTTAATTTTTTTTGATATTGTATACACCTGCAATTTCCTAAACAATCGTATCTCAAACAATTACAAAACAAAAATTATTTCTAATTAATAATATATCTTATTGGTTAAAAGTATTTTAGCCTGCTTGATGAATAAAAATAAAAATCAGCCATCTCGTATTTCACGCGTTTTATATATTAAAATTAGCGGCTTAATTGCGTGAATTTTTTGTAACACGCGCGTTACCATTTTAAAAAACTGTCTAAAAAAGCCCTCTGCGCAGCGCATTGCAACATTTATAATTTATTTAAAATTTAATTTTTTCTTAGGGTTTTTTTTTGAATATTCGATGTTCCGTAGCAGCCGCAACTGGTGCTTCTGTGAAGGGTGTAAATCAATATTTTAGCTAAAACCGTATGGAAAAAACTTGTACTAACGTTTGGAATAGTTGTCTGCAGATCATAAAAGATAATATACCCGCCCAGAGTTTTAAAACCTGGTTTGAGCCTATAAAATCTTTACGATTAGAGGGCAGCATCCTTACCATACAAGTACCAAGTTTGTTTTTTTACGAGTGGCTGGAAGAGCATTATGTGGGTTTGCTGCGCAAAACCATAAAAAAACAATTGGGCGATGATGGGCGCTTGGAATATAATATTGTGGTGGAGCAATCCTCATCAAGCAAGCCTTATACTACTAATATGCCATCAAACGGCAATGGCGCCGAGGGCAAGAACCAAAGCATGCCTATCCCGATTTCTATTAATAAGGATATTAAGAACCCGTTTGTGATACCCGGGCTGAAAAAGCTGAACGTTGACCCTCAGCTGAACCAGAATTATACATTTGAAAACTTTGTAGAGGGCGATTGCAACCGGCTGGCACGCTCGGCCGGGTATGCGGTTGCGGCAAAACCGGGCGGCACTTCATTTAACCCCTTAATGATATATGGCGGCGTTGGCCTGGGTAAAACCCACCTGGCGCAGGCTATCGGCAACGAAATTAAACGGGCGCTGCCGGATAAGGTAGTTTTATATGTATCGTGCGAAAAGTTTACCCAGCAGTTTGTTGATGCCCTGAAACATAATAATATTAATGATTTTGTAAATTTTTACCAGGCGATAGATGTGCTGATTATGGATGATGTGCATAACTTTGCCGGTAAGGAAAAAACACAGGATTTCTTTTTCCACATCTTCAATCACCTGCACCAAACCGGCAAGCAACTGATTATCACGTCAGACAAAGCCCCAAAGGACCTGGCTGGCCTGGAAGAGCGTTTGTTGTCCCGTTTTAAGTGGGGCCTCTCTGCCGATCTGCAGGTGCCTGACCTTGAAACCCGCATGGCTATTCTTAAAACCAAAGTTTACCAGGACGGGATTGACCTCCCTGCCGAAGTGGTTGAATACGTAGCCCACAATATTGATAATAACGTGCGCGAACTGGAAGGCGCCATGGTATCCCTGCTGGCACAATCAACCCTTAACCGCAAGGAGATAGACCTGAACCTGGCCAAGCAAATGCTGAAGAACTTTATCAAAAACTCCACCAAGGAAATATCTATGGAGTACATTCAGAACCTGGTTTGCGAGTATTTTGAGGTGCCCATTGAAATGGTAAAATCACAAACCCGCAAACGCGAAATAGTACAGGCCCGTCAAATTTCCATGTACCTGGCCAAGGCTCATACTAAAAGCTCCTTGAAAACTATTGGCCACTTTTTCGGCGGCCGCGATCACTCAACCGTGATCTATGCCTGCCAAACCGTTGAAGACCTTATTGAAACCGACAAAAAATTTAAAGGCTACGTAGCAGATATTCAAAAGAAACTAAAAATGTCTTAACCAGGCACAATTGAAACGCTTAAGCGATAGCTCTTTTAAAGCTTATGTAACTAACTATCCGATCCATAATAAGCGTACCTGCTCAAACTACCCGGTAATTGACCCTTTTACATTCGTTTATGACAGCAATAGCCATATAATACTAACGGCATGGTTTTTGACGTTTTAAACTAAACTATAAGAATGGGTAAAACAGTGATGTACGCACAATCGCTGAGTTTTCAAAGTTATCATCTTTTATCTGCAAGATCAGGCCTTTTTGCCAGTTAATTAACAGTTTACTTTGTATTTATTATCAGCATTTTAACAACCCAGCTTGTTGAAAACGCTGGTATGTTGAAAACTTATTTATCATATTGGCGCTTTATAACACTAATTTAAACACATCGAAACCAGTTTTAGCCTGATTCCGGATAGTTTTATACACTTACGTTGAATGGAAGAAGAATTTGAGTTTGATTTTAATGAGGATCCGAAATTCTCTGTCGAACGCTACGAAGAGATGATCCGTAATCATGATCAGTACTTTTTTGATGCCCAGGCGTTTGAGAACATTGCTGATTATTATATTGAAAAGAACGATCCGGTACGCGCCCTGCAAGTAGTGGAATATGCACGTAACCAGCACCCTTTTGCGGCAGTGTTCCTTATTAAGCAGGCCCAGCTGCTTATAGTTAACAATAAAATAGGCGATGCCCTTAACTGCCTGGAAAAGGCTGAAATGCTGGAAGCCAGCGATGCGGACATTTATATTATCCGCGGCAACCTTTTTGAAAACCTGGAACGCTACAGCGAAGCCCTGGAGAATTACGAGAAAGCGCTTGGCCTGGCAGAGGAAACAGATGATGTACTGCTGCATATTGCCTACGTTCATCAAAACATGGGCGAATATGATACGGCCATCACTTACCTGAAACTTTGCCTGGAACAGAACATGGAAAACCAGGATGCCTTGTATGAACTGGCTTTTTGCTATGACGTTATGGACAACCAGCAGGAGAGTGTACAGTTTTATCAGCAGTATATAGATAACGAGCCTTATAGCTACGCTGCATGGTATAACCTCGGCAACGCTTTTACTAAGCTTAACCTGTTTGAAAAAGCCATAGATGCTTATGATTATGCCATTTTAATCAAAGAAAGCTTTGCTTCGGCTTATTTTAATAAGGGCAATGCGTTGGTTAACCTTGAAAAATATCAGGAAGCGATTGATGTTTACCGCCAGACTTTTGAATACGAGCAGCCAAACGCAGATACTTACTGCGCCATGGGCGAATGTTATGAGAAGCTTGAACAGATGGACGAAGCACGTGCCTTTTACAAAAAGGCCGTAAAAATGGACAATAAGCTTGCAGATGCCTGGTTTGGTATAGGCGTTACGCTTGATTTTGAGGAACGTTTTTTTGAGGCGCTGCATTTTTACAAAAAGGCGCTCGACCTGGACATAGCCAACGCCGATTACTGGTTTGCCATTGCCGATGCAGAGTACAAACTCGGCCACATACCTGCTGCGGAAGCGGCTTATGAGAAAGTGGTGGAACTGAACCCGCTTGATGTGGATGCCTGGCTGGATTTTTCGTCTATATTATATGAGCAGGGACGCCTGGTTGATGCTATAGAGATAATGACGCAGGCCATAAAAAACAATCCGGAAGCGGCAGAATTATATTATCGCATGGTGGCCTACTTATTTGCCAAGGGCGATTATAGTGAAGCGCTTAGCCAATTGGAGCTTGCCTTATCTGCCGACCCTGAAAAACATTACATATTATTTGAATACCTGCCGCAATTACAGCAAAACAAAGTTATACTGGATATAATTAACCGGTACGGGGGGAAGTAGCAGATAAATTGAAGCTTGAAATCAAAAGCTCTTCATCAGCAAAGGTGAGGGGCTTTTTGCTTTATTTATATTTTAACTTTTCGTTCTGTTTCCGTGTCGTCGGTAGCCTCAAACTACCGACTTACCATCCCAATTAAAAATAATTACCAAAAAATATTGGATTTATGATAATACAATCTAACATTAAGAAGTTTCCGCTTTTTTCAAACTTTAGTAAGTTGACCAACCTATCATTTAGTGTAAGCTTATTCATATTTTTTTCTATCGTTTCTATTGTTGATGACGGAGATGGTGTGCATCCTGATTGATAATTAACAACAACGGGAAGCAATGTGGTTTTATTTTTAAACTGTTAAATATCTGCCTTACTTAACTTTAGTTGCTTATTTGTTGTTGAAATCGCCTTCAAAAGCGCTTCTTTTATTAAAGCATTTGAATTGGCAGAGAAATCTAAAGAGTCAATTTGCTGATGCACCACTTTAAATTTTACAATTATTATGCTGTTTATACACGAATCGCTTAATGCACTCTGATTAGGTTTGTAATTTAATTTTATAAAATACCTAATGCGTTCAGTCAAACTTAAAGTCTCTAAACGTTGTGCACAAACTAACTTAGGTGCCAGCAAGCATAATAAAACAAAGGTCAATATATAAATTAATTTTCTCATCTCATTTATCATGGCGCACATCCATTTGTTCCGACACTACCTGAAATATAAGCATTTCCAGTATTAGTAATAGTAGATGTAGTTACTTTATAATAAGCAGCTAAAGCAGTGAAATCAGTTGGTGTTGTGGTAGCAATATCTCTCATTTCATATAAAATTAAGGAATTGGCATCAGGATCACTTAGATTAGGATAAACCGACTGCAAAGAAGCTCTTAAAAGATCAACATACTTTAATCCCATTAATTCATGTTGGCGTAAAGCATTGCCAGAATATACTCCGTTAAATTCAAAATACCCATGTAGTCCTTCATGTAACATAGTAATTGCAGCTAATTCTTGAGAGGTACCTGGAAGAGCATTCGGATTAAATAAACAGTTATGTTAAAAACAGTATCACCAGCAGCATTAAGCGTCCAACTGCCAGGTGCCGGAGTGTTTGCTAAACGTGGATAGGTTAAATTATTATCTTCAGCATAAGTTATGTTTACCTTAGAATTTGAATTAAAGACTTTATTCAAAAGGTTACCAATTGTATTATTTATATTTTGAGTTAACAATATTTTATGCAATGTTTTATTTAAGCAGGTATCTTTTAAACTGTCAATAATATCGGGTACGGGAACGTTTATTATTGTAACAGTAGTAGTGCTGCCGCCTGGCGGCGGATAATCACCAGGGGGGCCTCCCGGGGTCTGGGTCACGGGTAGCGGCATAGCAATTAATGGTGATATACAGAAAATACCAGTCAGTGCAGACCGTTGTATTATCTCCGCCAACACAGCTCCTGTATAGATACACGTATAAGTCATCTTCGGTGCATCCGTTTAAATCTACAAGTGTTTTCAGTTTATTAGTTTTTAAACTTTGCACCTGCAGGCCGCCGCCTGCAGTGCCCATACTGATGGATTGTTTGATCTACCCATCCTTATAGCGCCAGCCATTAATAAACGTTCCGTTGGGTGTAAAGTACAAAATGGAGCCGCTGAAACTGGCCGGTTTATTTTGATAGGAGAGGTTGCTTACCCGGCTATAATCATTACCTACATAGGCAGAATCGGCTATCAGGGTTACCACATAAGCCTTATAACTGCCCGGGCTGCCAAAAATAAGAAATACACTTTTGCTAAGGCTTTTATCATATGAAGGGGCCGTAGAAGGGCCGTTATGGGCAAAACCTAACCTCACTGCCGAATCAAGCGGTAGTTCAATAATATTAGTGTTAAACTTGGTATAGCTTGTTGCGCTGCCCCAGTCAGGTTTTATGATCTGGCTAAAATCGCCGTTGGTGGTTTGGCCGGCAGTAGCCATATCCATTAGTTTAAGGTTTTGTGCCGTAGGGTATGTTTTTTCATACCAGGACTTGGCCGCCTTGACATCAGGCATAGCGGGATCATCAACAACCGAACTTTTCCGGCAGCTATGCACAATAAAAGCAGTAATTAATAATAATAACGCAGCGCCTAAGCGCCCGTAAAGGGAGTGGTAAAGTTTATTCATTGTGACAAAGAATTAAGCGTTAAGCAATTATAA
>CAZZVY010000013.1:0-27628 GCA_964657585.1 uncultured Mucilaginibacter sp.
GTTCTTGTCAAACAAGTACTATGCAAACAAGTTCGCGAACACTGTCGTACATCAATTTTCCTGTTCCTTTTATCGCAATTACAGTGGTCTGCCTTTTTTACTGCGATTGTCTATCATAGAGAAAACGAGTTGCGAGTTTTCGATACTCCCTGATCTTCGCGGAGGTACGGAGCGAAGTTCAGGGCAAGATCGTGAGTGGCTGACAAAATTACGAGGAACGAGTTTTTGTCGGACACGAACACATCTTGCAAGGTTAAAAACCAAAAGATAACTATAAAACAAGTTCCGCTTTTTTGCGTCTGCAATGGTGAACTTGTTCGCTCTGAAACAAATTGTTGGGCACTTTAAAAACCACCATAACAATATCGAAAAAAAATTTGGAATTCAAAATAGTATCTTGCTTCGTATTGCGGTTGATAAGTGTTCTGCATTTAATCGGTGATTTTCAAACCCGGTTTAAGCCGTTAAATTCTTTACGCGGATGGACGTTTGGAGGAACCAAACGGATAGAAGGTTCGCTGTGAATTTGTTCTGCTGTGAACAAATTTCTTCTCAACAAATGCCTACCTATTGTCTTGCCCTAAAAAGTCTTTGTGTGGATTATTGATAACCTTGTTCTGAGCGCTGCAGGTTCGCCGCAAACAAGTGCACATCGAAATTATTTGGTCAGAACTTATGCTGAACGCACAAGTTCTGTATTTGGAATTCTTTGTTGATCGAAAGGTTTTTTAGGAAATACGCCAAGCCAATGCTACTTCTGTATTTCTTCTCCATTGCCCGGATTTGCAGAAGAGAGATACTTCTGCTGGTCGTAATTTGTGTTGCCATAACAGTAAATTGTATGGTGCAAAGGTAAAAGCGTTTGGCTTATTCGATTGACAACTTACAGACGTTGGTAGCATTAGTATTATGCCTTAAACGGAGTGATGGCTGTACATAATGTCGTTATAAATCCGACTAACGCTTACTTAAAGGCTTTAATAGCAAATGGGATCATTCCTTACTATACCTTCGTACTATATGCTATTATTTATATAACTTTTAGTAAAGCACACAACAAATACGATTTTCTTTGGCTGGATAACACAAGTAACGCAGGCCTTTCTAACGGAATTATTGCGTGTGCTAAGAAAGAGCCGAACTGGTTAGCATTGCTATTTAAATTCAATCGTCACAGTTACTTCTGTACAACTTTATCTTATAATGCTGCTCATTCGTCTCGGAGTTGGGTGATGACCGGCGGGGAAAATGGAAAAACTGAACATTTTGCTGATGCAACAATGTTTAAATCTTCTTAAATGTTCATTATTAATAAAATAAATGCTTTATCGTTAAAGGAAGGAATTTTAATAGTGGCTACCGTTACATTTAAACCTCCGAAAACACCAATTCGGTGTAATGTGATTCGTATAATAGTTTTACGTAACAGCTAAAAGAGAGACAACCCGTATTAAATTGCACAATTTTGATATCACGAATATCTTCGTTTTTTTGTGACAGAGAAAGTTATATGTACCGGTTTTTGAATGATTTTCTTAAAGCATTTAATTTGCAGAAGAAATTTCTTAAAGCTCATGGGTTAGTAGATTGAAGATAAAATCGTCCTAATAATTAAATCCTTATATAGTTGTATCGAAGTAAAAAAATAGGGTGAAAAGTGTAGATGGGTATTCTGTGCTTTTAAAATCTATTGGAAGTTTAAAACTTATTGATCATTAATATATTAACTTTACTCTACTGAAGATTTATCTAATAAATCTCATTTTTAAATACAGGTAACGAACGTTTTAAAACTGGCGTACCTTTATGATTTGTAGCCTCTTTACGCAGGCCCCCTAAGTTTTGTAGTTTCTGATATATCCTTTAAAATGATTTGTAAACGCATTAAACCAGCAATAGAAACCTCTCAATTCATCAGGGAGTACGTACTCTTTCATGCTGTATTTGATATCAACGCAAACATTCCCGCAAAGTCATACCCCGTTAACCCGGAAGAAGGTATTATATTTTTAATTCGAGGAAGCCTGGTTTCAGAAAGCCCGGAATTAGGTACAACACATAGAAGACCTAAAACCTTTGTTTTTGGGATACCCGGTAGCCGACAAAATTTTTACATAACGAATGAGTACCTAATGCTGTGTGTACGTTTCCAGCCCGGTGCTTTGTTTAAGTTACTGGGCATACCAATGACGGAATTTGTACATAATTATATTGACGCAGAATTAATATTAGGCAAAGAAATAAAAACCGTATATGAACAATTGGCAAACGCCCCAAATTATGAGAGCATGCCTGTTATTTTGGATACCTACATTCAAGGAAAAATAAATAAACTCAAGAGGAACGAACAACCAATTGATAAAATAGGAGAGCTGATTTTGAAAAACCCTCAAAGTTTCAGTTTGGAGAAAACAGCAAGTCAAGCTTGCCTGAGCCACCGGCAATTTGAGAAAAGGTTTATCCGCCAAATTGGTATTGCCCCAAAACATTTTTCCAGGATATGTCGCTTTAACCAGGCGTATGAATTGAAAGAATACCAGCCAAACCTTGATTGGTTTAGCATTGCAGCACAGTCTGGTTATAGCGATTACCAGCATCTTGTAAAAGACTTTAAACAATTCACAGGAACACCACCCAACACTTTTATACAAGAATGCCTGAATAACCCTGAACGTGCATTAAATATTGCAACTGATTTTAGGGGGGCTTAAAAACGACGATTTTTGACCACCAAACTTGACTTTCATTGATTGAAATTTGTGATACACGATTAAACAAATGAAACAATGAAAAGAAGGAGATTTATCTTAGCATCAGCCCTAAGTGCCCCTGCACTTGCAATGGGACAAACGTCGATATTCAAATCGAAAGGTTTAAAAAAGGGCTTTGTTATAAAAGGAGGTCAAAACAGGTTCAATGAAAAAACCAAGCTCTTTGGCTCTAATCCTGTTGATATTAAAGTATCCACAAAAGATACTGACGGGATGTTGAGCATTTCTGAATATACCGGTTATACAAAGGGAGGACCGCCACTTCATATCCACCCCTTTCAGGATGAAGTGTTTATTATCCTTGAAGGTGAACACCTTTTTCAAGTAGGTGAAGAACAATTTCATTTGACAGCAGGAGATACAATTTTTCTGCCCCGTAATGTTCCCCATGCTCCGTGCCAATTATCTGAAAAGGGCAGATATCTTTTCTTTTTCACACCATCAGGTAAAATGGAAGACTTTATGAGGGCACTGGGGGGACTAAAAGTAACAGGCCAGGCTTCACCGGAAAAGATGGCGAAAATATTCGAGGCGCATGAAATGAAAATTGTAGGGCCGCCTTTACAATTTTAAAACATTCAATTCAGCTTTATATCCCCCCTGTTGTTATAGTTCCTGAAATTCTTCCTTCTTTAATGAGTACTTAGTTTGTTAATAATATCTTAGATTATCATTATCAAACCTTTTTGGTTGAAATTACAAAAAAACAGGTATTGGAATTGGCATAAAATCACTTATCACAAACAGGAAAATAGCTGGAAATTAATTTACCTAAATAAACGCACAACATATGTTTAGCAAAAAACTTGCACATAATAAACATCAACTTTTGTTTTACTATTTTGCTTCAGTTTCGGCAGACGGCTCAAAATTTAGCTGGTAAAAGAAACATCAGCATTTGACTACTAATTTAACTTTGGATAGGCTGACGGGTTTCAAATTCAAGTAAAGGCCGAGCCCAGAACATTATGCACAAGCGTAGGACGACCTTTAAATTATGAACATATTCATTGATTCAAACATATTGTGTAAGCTTCCCCAAAAATAGGACGGTTTGTTATTAGACAAGAACCTAATAAATTAACTGTGATATGAAAATAAAAAAATTTAGTCCCCAGAAGATTTATCCCCAGCAGGTAGCAAATATTTTAAAAGAGTATGACAATGGCAAAAGTGTTGCTGAGATCATCAGAGACACGGTGTAAGTAAGGTTTTTTTTTATAAATGGCGCGAAAGTTACGGTAGGATGAGTTCAGAGGAACTAAAAAATCTGAAAGCTTTGGAAGAAGAAAACTGTAAGCTTAAACATATGTATGCCGAATTAGCTTTGGACCCGAAAGTAGCCAGGAATTCCATAGAAAAAAAGCTGTTAAGCCCTGCGTAGAAAAACAAATTGTCCTGGAGCTAAAGCTACAGGATACTAGCATCAGCAGGGCATGCCGGTTATTAAACCTTGGCAAATCGTTTGTTTATTATGCTTTCAAAAAAAAGATGAACCAATTATGGCATCCTTATCACAAAAAGAAGAAAAGCATCATAGGGAAGGGTTCTGGAAAGCTTAAAGAAGGTTAAGGCTTGAAGGATGTAGATGGATCATAAACGGGTGTATACAGTCTATACAATGACGAAGCTTAACATACGCCGCAAAGGTAAAAGAAGGTTACCCGCCTGCATTAAAGAACCCCTTGTCGTTCCCGGCAACCTGGAGTATAGTTTTCATGAGCGATAGCCTAACTAGTGGCAGGAAAATGAGGTCTTTTAATGTGATAGATATTTTAACAGGGAAATTTTGCATATTGAAATTGATTATTCGCTTGAAGTAACAGGGCTCTGTTGGGTGCTAAATAGACCTGTGAAAATCAGAGTAAAGCCCGATCGTATCAGAATGGACAATGGTTTTGAGTTTGTTGCCGGGCTAAGCCGCAGGCCTGTATTCCTGATGCGTTCAATAACGGTATCGGCTTAACTTATCTTGCGCCCGGTGCTACTATGCAGTATGCTTTTAAGATAGAAGTATCAAACCCATAAGTACTAATTTATACCTTTACTAACCTTAAAATAAATTTCCGACAATGAAAAATTTATTACTGATTACAGTGTTCTGGTTCTTTTTCCAACAGGCAGATTCGCAAGGTATTGCCACCATAAAAAGCCCCGATAACAAACTTATGGTTACTATTAATCTTACGTCAGGCGCGGCCAGCTACAAGGTTAGTTATGGCAAGACAACTTTTTTAGAAAGCTCAGGCTTAGGCGTTATCAGCTCAACGGGTAATTTTTCAAACGGATTGCGTTTTGCTGGGTCACATAGCCGAATAATTAAAGCCACTTATAAACTAGACCGCTCAAAAGTGAGTTCGGTGAACTATTCGGCAAATGAATTAACTTGTTCGCTTCTTAATAAAAATCACGACACCATAATGGTTGTTTTTCGCGTCAGCAACAACAACGTCGCATTTAAATATATCATCCCTGAAAATGGAAAAGGCCACGCCGCATGTACCATTATGGAAGAAAATACCGGGTTTAAATTACCGGCAAATACCACCACGTTCATTACTCCCCAGGCAACTGCCCTGACAGGATTCAAACGGAGTAAGCCGTCCTACGAAGAACGTTATACATTGGATGAGCCTACCGGAGTAAAGTCACTTTACGGCCAAGGCTATACGTTTCCCGCACTCTTTCATCTTGGAGACCGGGGATGGCTGCTTGTCTCAGAAACAGGAACCTTATCAAACTATCCTGGCACCCATTTATCCGATTTAACGCAGGACGGAATGTACCATATTGTCTTTCCACAACCTGGCGAAAACAATAATCAATCGTCTATAAACGCTGATGCGACGTTGCCGATGGAAACATCCTGGAAAACCATCACTGTTGGTACATCACTCAAACCGATAGTCGAAACCACAGTCTTCACAGACGTAGTTGAACCCTTATTTACTTCGGATAAGGTATTCAAGCCCGGCCGGTCAAGCTGGAGCTGGCTGATATGGCAAGATAAAAGCTGTAATTTTAATGACCAGGTCACTTATATTGATTTGGCTGCGACTTTGAAATGTGAATATATATTGATTGACGCTTATTGGGACAAGCAGATCGGAAGGGAAAAGATCGCCGAGTTGGCAAAGTATGGAAAAGCAAAAAATGTCTCATTAGTACTTTGGTACAATTCCAACGGAAACTGGAATGATCCGCCACAAACCCCTAAAGATCGGATGGATACCCATGAAGCAAGGGTTGACGAGATGAAATGGCTGCAATCTATAGGCGTCAAAGGAATTAAAGTCGATTTTTTCGGGGGAGATAAACAGGTTACAATGAAACTATATCATGATATTTTGGTCGACGCCGAGAATTTTGGCCTGATGGTAGATTTTCACGGCACCACTATTCCGCGGGGCTGGGAAAGGATGTACCCGAATTACATTAGCAGTGAGGCGGTCTTAGGTTCTGAAAACCTGGTTTTTCAGCAGTCATTCTGCGACGATATTCCTACGATAGCAACAACATATCCTTTTACCAGAAACATCGTTGGCCCGATGGACTTTGGACCGGTAATTTTAAATGATCGTTTGTCCCGTTCAAAAGACCGGGGATCGATCAGGCGCACAACAGATGCATTTGAAATGGCCACGGCGGTTATATTCTTTTCTGCCTTGCAAAACTGGGGCGTCACACCGGAAAATGTTAAAGAAAAACCAGCTTACTTATTCGATTATTTGCGCCAGGTACCCACCATATGGGATGAAACCCGCCTTGTTGACGGTTATCCGGGCCAGTTTTGCGTGCTAGCGCGTCGTAAAGGTCAGCAATGGTATGTGGGGATACTTAATGGTCAAAAAACCGATAGGAACATTACGGTTTCATTACCTATGTTAAAAAACAGGCATGTGGCGTTAATTAAAGATGGAAATGGCCGGGAATCCGCTTTTGAAAAGCAATTAATAAAGAATGACGGAATTATTAATATCCATCTTTCGTCAGCCGGCGGAGCGGTCATTTACACCGATTAAGGGTGTAAACAATGGATTAAAAACGTTTGCTCCGGCGATTCAGTTTTCAAGAGGCGATGTCAATAGACTACCCAATTTCAATATGTAATTGTTCTATTATGATTAGAATTACTTTATTTACCCTGGTTTTACTCGGCCTATCATTGCAACTTGTTGCGAAAGCTACAGACCCGTATTACAATGTCCGAGATTATGGTGCTGTGGGCGATGGCAAGCACATGGACTCGCCCGGCATCAATGAGGCAATTAGCGCTGCTGCCTCAGCGGGCGGCGGTACTGTTTATTTGCCTGCAGGAAGCTATCTTTCAGGTTCAATCCGTCTTAAAAGCAAAATCACCTTATTGATAGGCCAGGGCGCGACCCTCATAGCTGCCGATCCCGGAAGGGGTGTACCATATGATGCGCCGGAGCCTTCAGAAGTCGACGCTTTTCAGGATTTTGGCCATAGCCATTTTCATAACAGTTTAATATGGGGCGAAAACCTGGAGAATATATCCATTATAGGTGGCGGGACAATTTTTGGCAAGGGCCTTGCCCGTAATGGCCGTAAAGGGGATAAAAATCCCAATAAGGCCATTGCTCTAAAGTGGTGCAAAAATTTGCTGATCCGTGATATTACCATTGCACATGGCGGCTGGTTTGCCATATTGGCTACCGGAGTGGATAACCTGACCATTGATAACATAAAGGAAGACACGAACCGTGACGGGATGGATATTGACTGTTGCCATTATGTTGGTATATCCAATTGCAAAGTAAATTCTCCGAATGATGACGGGATATGCCTGAAAAGCAGTTATTCACTAAACGTTCTTCGCAGTACAGAAAATGTAACGATAACCGATTGCATCGTAAGCGGGTATGATGAAGGTTCATTCCTTGATGGAACTTATAAGCGTACGCCGCCATCTAACGGGTTTGACCAGGGGCCTTTCGGGCGTATCAAATTTGGCACTGAATCGTTCGGCGGCTTTAAGAACATCGCCATTTCCAATTGTGTATTTGACTATTGCAGGGGACTGGCACTGGAAACGACTGACGGGGGCCTGATTGAAGATGTTACTATTAATAATATTACGATGCGCGATATTGTAAACTCACCGATTTACCTGCGTATTGGGGCGCGGATGCGGGCACCTGCCGGGAAAGAACTCGGAATACTACGCCGTGTCATTATTAGCAATGTAGTAGTTTACAACGCAGAGCCGCGGCAAGCCTCCATTATCAGTGGTGTGCCGGGGCGCGATATAGATGATATTTGTTTACACGATATTCGCATTTACACCAAAGGCGGCGGTACTGCGGAACAGGCTGCCCGTATCATGCCGGAAGTGGAAAAAGATTACCCCGAACCAGAAAGACATGGCATTACCACTGCCTATGGATTTTATATACGCCATGTAATCCATCTGGACATGCACGACATTAAAGTAACCCCACTGACAGATGACGGGCGTCCCGCATTTGTGCTGGACAGTGTATCGGACGCCAACCTTTACCACATCAATTTATCCGGCTCCAAGCAACCCGCTTTCTCTTTAAAAAATGTAAACAATTTTAGTATCGGGCAGTCTGTGGGCATATCCGATTCCAATATTAAATCAACCGTTTTAAAAACATTTTAACCGTATTTTTATCATCAAGCTTTTTTATTGGCTTATTTGCAATTGTGCTTCTAAGCGTGTATCCTGTATTTTCGCAAACAACGGCATTCCTGGTAACAACCGAAATACCTTCCCAAATATCTAAACCCGTCGGACCTGTTCTTGCACCAATGGACTTGGTTTTGCCGGGCAATGGCTTGCCCACCATGATTTTTATATAATAGTGATACAATACCCGAAAAGCGATGCAGATCATCTTTATAGTTAAAGGCGGCAAAATAGTTTGGACGTACGAAATGCCCATCAATATCCATAACCATATATGAGCGAATTTGATGACATTCATTTATTATCGAATGGGAATGTTCTTCTCGCCACTAAAAACGGCTGGGGTGAGGTAACACCAGACAAATAGGTAGTTTACAGTTATGAATGCCCCAAAGGCACTGAACGTCATTCGGCACGACCCACCGGACTAGATAAAGTGTTGCGTAAGGATCATATGATAACCTTTTTATAAGCCACCGATTCAATACAGTTAATGGTTTGTGAAAAAAACTGTTTGCCAGATCTGCAGCCATTAGGCCTATTAAGTAGCTCCGGCTGTTCTTTAAACTCCAAGCTGCAGGATTTGAATAATAATTGATCTTTTGGCTTAATCTTTAACCTTTTTTTGGTTCCGGTACTTACTTAATGACTGTAGAGCAAACGGTTGATTAAAAAAAACCGAGCTCCCCTGCAATATCTTTTATGGTGACAGCTTTACACATATTAGTTTGTAATTTAGCCAATTAGCGCAATACAGTTTGTATAAATGCTGTTACGTTCCCTTCGGGAACGTTTGCGTTGATTTTTATACATTAATTTAAAAGTTACTCCTTTTATCTAATTAACATCGCTTAATATTAACCCTATAAGTCTGTAAATAACAGTATTTAAATACTTGTAAGGCCAATTATACTTACGGGATAGCGTACGCCTTTAAGTTGAACTTAACCAATTAAATATAGAAAAGCCCATTTGTAATTTAAAAAATATGCTTTCAAAAACATCTTTAACAATATTGATCCTGTTGATCACCGGTTTCAAAGTTTTTTGCAGTCCCAATGAAAATTTTTATAATGTAAAAAGATATGGTGCAAAAGGCGATGGAAAAAGCCTGGATTCAAAAGCCATCAACAAAGCAATTGAACAGGCCGCTATAAATGGTGGGGGAACAGTTTACCTGCCCGCCGGCACATATCTTTCCTGTTCGATCCGGTTAAAAAGTAATATATCTTTAATTATTGACCAGGGGGCAATGATCATAGCGGCGCCGGTTAACGCCGAAAGTAAGTATGATGAGGAAGAACAGGGGGCTGGTAATACTTACCAGGATTCCGGGCACAGTCATTGGCACAACAGCCTGATATGGGGCGAGGACATTCATGATGTTTCCATCATTGGGCAGGGATCAATATGGGGAAAAGGCTTGTTAAGGGATTACGTAAAGGGTAAACAAACCGCTAATAAAGCCATCGCGTTAGTGCGGTGCCGGAATGTAAATATCAGGGACATTTCGATATTAAGTGGCGGCTGGTTTGCTATCCTTGCAACCGGGGTTGATAACCTTACAATAGATAACGTGAAGTTGGATACAAACCGTGATGGGATGGATATAGACTGCTGCAAAAATGTGAGGGTTTCTAACTGTTATGTTAACTCGCCTTATGATGATGGCATTTGCCTCAAAAGTACCTTCGCTTTAGGCTACGCCAGATCAACCGAAAACGTAACTATTACAAATTGCCAGGTTAGCGGTTATGACGAAGGAACATTGCTTGACGGCACTTTTAAAAGGTCTGAAAATCCGGTTTATAAAAAACATCCTACAGGCCGGATCAAATTGGGAACAGAATCAAATGGTGGTTTTCAAAATGTTGCTATCTCAAATTGCGTATTCGATTATTGCAGGGGCCTGGCGTTGGAAACAGTAGATGGCGCTTTACTGGAGGACGTTACTATTTCAAACATCACGATGCGTGATGTGGTCAACGACCCAATTTTCCTTCGCCTCGGATCAAGAATGCGGGGGCCCAAAGAAGCAGTAGTAGGGCAATTGCGGCGTGTGATCATTAGCAATGTAAATGTTTACAATGCCGATCCCAATTATACTTGTACGCTTACCGGAATACCGGGGCATGATGTCGAAGATATTCAGTTAAATAATATCTATATCCATTACAAGGGCGGAATAACTGAGGGTCAGGCTGAACGGCAGATCCCTGAACAGGAAAATAAATATCCGGAACCGGGGATGTTCGGCGCGGCCCCGGCTTATGGGTTTTTCATTCGGCATGCAAAAAATATTCAGTTGAATAATGTTCAGATAAGTTTACTAAATGCCGACAACCGTCCGCCGCTACGTATGGATGATGTAAACGGTGTTTATTTAAACAGGGTTAAGGCAACAGATTTTAATACGGGCAAATTAACTATTTTTAATCATGTTACCGGTTTGCAAACATTTGACAGCCTGGACTTGAAATAACAATTGTTTAATAGTTAATTAAAATAGTTCTATAAATGGAAAGTCTGCCTCGTTTCTCAACGCTTAAAAATAAAACTTCCTGCCTCGTTTTTCTGGTGCTTTTCTCCTCTTTTCAAGCGCTCAAAGCACAGCAGTATTCCCGTGGCATTGGTGTATATCCCGGCAATCCAAAGGAGTTCTTTGGCCCAGGAATGAAGATCGATGCGATTCACTACCGGAACCTTGCCCTGCATAGGGCGGCTTACCAGTCAGATGCCTATGATTATAACCTCACTGCACAACTAATAACAGATGGCATAATTGATACAAAGCTACCTGGCTGGATAGTTTCAAGTACAAATAACCAGGGTATTTTGCCGAGGGATGGCAGGGAACATGGCTTTGACAGAAACTCCAGCAGCCAGCAATTTGACGGGCCAAATGCCTGGTTCCAGATCCAAATGGCAGGCAATTATAAAGTGCCGTCGACAGATAGTTTGAGAATTACAGGAAGTATGACCGCCGACACGCTTGCCCCTAAGTCATGGGCGATAACGGTAGGCGGATCTGACGACGGCCTGAAATGGGATGAACTGGGAAAAGCAAACGGCAGCAACTCATTACCGGGTATTGAACCGCCTGCAAGGTTTCGTCCCCCTACCGGGCAAAAACCAACGCCTCAGCAAATAGCCTTGGTCAGCAGGTCTGCCGGTTTGAAACGGCGGTCATTAAACTATACGTTTAAATTTAACCAGCCCGTCCACTATAAATATTACCGTATTAATACCGAAGATCCGAATGCTAAAGGTTGGTCGGTCAATCATCTGTCGCTGTATAGCAATGGTCAGACAGCCCCCATCGGCGGCCCATATAATTTTACCAGCGCCTGGAAAAGCGGGGGTAGCGGTACCGAGTGGGTTTATGTTGATTTGGGCGCGAACTGCTCTTTTAATAAAATAAAGCTCAACTGGATCAGCCCAGCTATCCAGGGGTCGGTGCAGTTTTCTACAGATGCACGCTCATGGGAAAACATTGGAGCGCTGCCTGCGAACGGAGACATGATTACCATTTTAGCCCTGAAAAGGGAAATAATGGGCCGCTTTGTGCGGGTGCTCATGACAAAGCCAGCCAACCCCGGTAATGGATATATCTTAAGTGAAATGGAGGTTTTTGGAACCGGTGGCCCTATACCTATTGCCCATCTGCAGGAAGCCCTTCATGCCAACGGGCGGCTTGATCTCGCCGGTGGTAAATGGAAAGTACAGCGATCATCCCAGGTTAAAGCAGACGGCGCAGCATTATCAGCTCCTTTGTTTAATGACAATCAATGGCTTGTAGCTACAGTTCCCGCAACTACCCTGGTGAGTTACCTAAACGATGGCGCGGTGCCGGAGCCTAACTTTGGCGATAACAACCTGGCCATTTCCGACTCGTATTTTTACGACGACTTCTGGTATAGGGATGTATTTAGTACACCTCTATCCTACAAAGGCAGGCGCGTGTTTTTAAATTTTAATGGCATTAATTGGAAGGCAGAAATCTATTTGAACGGACATTCCATCGGGCGGATTGACGGCACTTTTATCCGTGGCAAATTTGATGTTACTGACCAGCTTGTGCCCGGCGGCAAAAATGTGCTGGCAGTACGGGTTATCAAAAATGAAACGCCCGGCTTCCCAACGGAACAAAACAGGAGCAGCACCGATGCAAATGGCGGTGAGCTGGGCGCTGATAATCCTACTTTTCATGCCGCTATCGGCTGGGATTGGATCCCTACCATCCGTGGCCGTAATACCGGCATCTGGAATGATGTTTACCTTTCTCCAAGCGGCTCGGTAACTATTGAAGATCCCCTGGTGACAACCAGATTACCGCTGCCTGATACTTCATCGGCAGCCATAACTATAAAGGCTACCCTTTATAATCATGATAAAAAAAGCGTTAAAGGTGTATTAAAAGGAACATTTGGCAATACAAATTTTGAGCAGGCAGTAGTACTCCGGCCAAATGAACAGAAAACCATCAGCCTTGATCCAACAACTAGTCCGTCATTGAACTTACAGCACCCTGCCTTGTGGTGGCCTAATGGGTATGGCAATCAAAACCTGTATAAGGTATCGCTTACTTTTATAGCTGCTGATGGTAAACCGTCTGACGTGAAAACTTTTAAAGCAGGTGTTCGCGAAATGACCTATTCAGATACCGGCAATTTAAAGATATGGGTTAATGGTAAGCGTTTTATAGCCCGGGGCGGCAATATGGGATTTGCAGAAGATTTGCTGCGCTACCGTTCCAGAGAATATGATATCGCAGTAGGCTACCATAAAGAGATGAACTTTAACATGATCCGAAACTGGGTAGGCCAGGTTGGGGATGACGCATTTTTTGAAGCATGCGATAGATACGGCGTCCTGATCTGGCAGGATTTCTGGCTGGCTAACCCTTCAGACGGGCCGATTCCCAATCACCCTGATATGTTTATCGATAATTTGAAAGACTTTGTAAAACGGATTCGTAACCACCCATCTATCGGTTTATATGTAGGCAGGAACGAAGGCAACCCTCCGCCGGTAATTGAAAATGCCATCACCGGTCTTTTACCTGTACTGGCGCCAGGTATTAAATATATTCCGAATTCAGCCGCAATCAGCGTAAGCGGCGGGGGCCCGTATTCATTGCGCCCACTAAAATTTTATTTTGAGAACAGGGCCACGCCAAAACTGCACAGTGAAATGGGCATGCCCGACCTAATGTCGTACGAAAGCTTTAAACTGGCCATGCCCGATTCGGCCATTTGGCCCCAATCCCGTTTATGGGGGGTGCATGATTTCACGTTGCAGGGTGCCCAAAACGGCACTACTTTTAACAAGACAATGGAGCAGGCTTTCGGCAAAATTGACAGTGTAAAACAGTGGCTCTCTTTAGCGGGATGGACGGAGTACCAGGGGTACAGGGCGATGTTTGAGGCGCAAAGCAAAAACAGGATGGGGCTATTGATCTGGATGAGCCACCCCTCCTGGCCCACATTAGTTTGGCAAAGTTATGATTACTATTTTGAACCAACAGGCGCTTATTTCGGTGCGAAAAAGGCATCGGAGCCACTGCACATCCAATGGAATCCGCTGAGCGATAGTGTAGAGGTAGTCAATTATAGCGTTCAAAACGGCGCAGGCGCAGGACTAAACGCGAAAATGCAGGTTTTGGATTTGCAGGGCAAGGTAACACTGACAAAACAGGCACCAGTAGAATGTGCAATAGATAGCCGTGTTGCAGTGATGCCGATTACCGTTCCTGCGGAACTAAAAGGCGTATATTTTTTGCGGCTTGAACTTACCCGTGGTACTGAACTGATTTCCAGGAACGAGTATTGCCGGGGGGCCGTACCCGATTCATCTGGTGATATTGGTGATCTGAGTGCCATTGCCAAATTACCGATGGTAAAACTATCAGCGCAATCCCAAGTGGTGAAAGCAGGCAGCAACTGGAAAATCACTACTAAGTTGTCTAATAAAACAGCGTTTGCAGCTTTCAGCATAAGGCTGAAGGTTACCGGGGACAAAAGCGGCGAACGGATATTGCCTGTAATCTATGATGACAATTATTTTACCCTATTGCCCGGAGAGGAACGCACCATTGAGATGAAGGTAGCAGATGCTGATACCTATGGTGAAAAACCCGGAGTTGCCGTTGAAGGATATAATGTCAAATAGCATAATTTTAATAGGATGAAAAACCAGTTGATAACCATTGCACTGCTTCTTTTTTTCCAAAGCATATCTGCACAAGTACATAGAAAACCTTTGGTCATCAGTACGCAAAAGCTACAGATTTCTGTAGATGCAAACACCTGCCGCTGGTCAGCACAGGTTAAAGGGACTGAAATGGTCATTAATAATGCCCACTTTCTTCCCAATGATGACCCTTCCGGTTGGAAAGTAACAGGTTCGGTCAACAATAACAACATCACCAACCTGGGCTCATTTGTTACCGTTATACTACATGGTGTCAAGCCTGGGCAGCTCGACTTTGATTATGAGATTTCAGCCAGCAAAACAGGAAATGATATTTTGGTAAGCCTAGGCCGAACCAACAACACGGGCAAACCCGTCGATATAGAAAATATGGACTACTTTGTGTCCGAGGATGCGGAGATTGGCGGTACTACAGATCAATGGTTAGACTTGGGAACATATTCCCGCAACCGCGATTATTACGAACTGTTAGCGGTAGTTAATTTAATAACGCCCAAAATGTACGAGGTGAACCATGTGGTGAAAAACATGGAAACGGCGACCAGCCTTTTAATGGGCCATGTAACTAACATGAAAGGCTCATCCAGGTTTGAAATTACATCCGGCTGGACCGGAAAAAGTCTGGACAGGATGCAGGTACGCGGCTATTGCAGCTACAAGGTGACGATGCCTGCAGGGAAAAGTTTTGCCGGTGAAAAGCTGCTGATCGACTTTAATACGAATGCATTGCAGGCTATGGAGCACCAGGCTGATCTGATCGCCATTGCTCATGACATTCGTTTGAAAACTCGCCGACCTATAAACCTTGACGACAAGGAATGGGTGGCGAATGATTATAGCCGTTACCATGGATGGATGTCTGGCGGAACTAACGCTACAGCCGCCAAATTTTTTAAGGATAATGGCTTATTTGATTTCTATTATGGGCTTGGTGGCCCTGCGCCGCAAGGAACCTGGGGTATTTACGGATCGGGCGGAAGCACACAAGGCAGGCCTTCCCGTATAAAATACCCTGCTGAATGTTTTTTGCCTATACACACGGTAAAGTATGACGGTGAAAGGGTAATTGATTTTTCTTATCCGCTTACGGTAAAATTAGAGAAGGAGCGCGCTATTAAATGGGTTGCAGGACATGAAAAAGAAACCGGCCGCTCGGAAATGGACTTTGCAGATTGGTGGGAAAAATGGCCCGGACAGTACGATCCCTATATGAGCTCATTGGAAACCTATAGAGCAGGCGGCCTTCCCTGGCGCGAAGTGATAGACCAAAAAGCCCCGCGAATGGTTATCCGTTCTAATATGAATGTAGTAGATCATTCGTACGGCCTCGTCGACATTTGCCGCATCTCTGAGGATGCCGACCAGGGTTATGAAGACGCGGCTCCAGCTATTGTTGGCAAGGAGTTTTCAGGTTTGCTCACGGAATCGATTATGGGCTCGGCCAACCGTTTTTTTTATAATGGCCGGGTGTTTTGGAATGATGGCGACGGATTTCATATCTATAAGTATAAAGCGCCTGATGGCAAGCTTTTTACTTATGGCCAGGCAAAGGTCGATGCCAACTTTCATGCAATTGCAGGCAGTACGCTCTTTGTATCAGAAGCCTTTGATACGATATACCCGCCCAACCGTATAGAACTATTAAAACGCATCGGGCCACCCACGATGGATGTGGCCTACCCCGTAGACCTGTTTATCCGGAAACCGGCCCAGGTATGGGAGATGCCTGTTGAAAGGGTATTTGGCAATTGGAATATAGTTGCTGTTTTTAACTATACCGCCAAAGGGGGGAAAGGAGCGTTTATTACAAAGTTAGATGCAGCAAAAGAGTTGCGGCTTGACCCGGAGAAGGAATATATTGTTTATGAGTTCTGGTCAAAGAAACTTGTAGGAACTTTTAAGGGAACTTTTGAAACGAGGTCCATCAACCCCTACGACTGCGACATTTACAGTATCGTAGAAAAGCAGGATCATCCGGTACTTATTTCCACCAGCAGGCATATCCGGCAAATGGCATTAGACATAAAGGATATTAACTACGACGCAAAGCAACAAACACTTAGCGGTGTATCCCGACAGGTGAGTAACGATCCCTACCAGTTGCGTATCTATTTACCGGAAGGTTTCAGTGCAAAAAAAGTGGAACTCAGCGGCGGCCTCGAACCAACCATGAACACAAATGGCAATTTACTAACGGTTGATTTTACACCTTCGACGGGCGATGATGTATCGTGGACGGTTATTTTCTGAACATATTAACTAACACTATTAAAATATGAAATTCAACTATCTACTTTCGGCCATTTTATTGCTGAATTGCTTGTTCGCTACTGCGCAAAACATTAATAAAGATTATAAATTACCCGGCAAAGGTTTAAAACAACACGACTTTTTATATGCCGGGGAGTGGGATATGCGGAAACCGACCGCTCAATCCATGTTCCTGGTGCGTGGCGGAAAAGTAGTGTGGCAATATTCCATCCCCTTGCGTACTGCTACCGGGGGAATACAGGAATTTGACGACGCTACGCTCCTTTCCAACGGCAATATTGTATACGCCTGTATGTCGGGTGCCGGAATTGTAACGCCGGAGAAAAACTTGATATGGCAATATATATGCGCTCCCGGCACCGAAACGCACTCCTGCCAACCGATAGGTAAAGACAGTGTTATGATGGTTTTGAATGGCGCGGTAGGCAAAGTGCTGATATTTAACACGGCAACCAATAAGTTGCTAAAAGAAATTGTTATCCGACCGCTTCAACCAGCCCGCACGGTCAATTCCGGCATGTGCGAATCACACCAGGTAAAAAAACAATAATGGTGGGGCTTTTTGCAGAAAAAAAAGTCGTGGAATTTGACCTCGAAGGGAAGGAAGTATGGTCGGTAGCTGCCCCGTCAGCGTGGTCAGCTATCAGGCTTCACAATGGTAACACTTTAATATCAGGAGACGGGTTAGGCTATACACGGGAAGTTAACCCGAATGGAGAAACCGTTTGGGAATTTACAAAGGCAGACGCACCTTTTTTAATTGGTAATACCCAAACTGCTAACCGGTTGGCGAACGGTAATACGGTAATATGCAGCTGGATTGCGGGTAACAACAAAACCGAAGAATGGGCGGGCACTGTACAGGTATTTGAAGTAACACCAGATAAAAAGATAGTTTGGGCGTTATCGTCGTGGGAAAAACCCGATTTAGGCCCCAGCACTTACATTCAGCTACTTGAAGAACTGGGAAATCCGGACAACGGAGAATTGCAGCGCTAATAATAGCCATAAATAAATGAATAATAAACCCGTAATCCGGCCTCTCTTTACTTTATTTAGCAGGTTTTATAGCGGCGTGTGCCGAACAAAAGATATTCTACAACCGTTAAAAATGGAAAACACCACTTTTGGCTTAGCATCTTCTTCAAACGCGGCCCGGCTATATGATCAGCGTGGCAATTACAGGAACACATGATTTTAAAAGCAGTTGCCCCAGGAGGGGGACTAAAATCAAATGCAGTTGACCTAATCAAGTATTTGAAGGCCAGGTTTCAGCACCTGCTGGACTTAAAGCAGCTATCCAACTTACCCAGGAAGTTTACTACAAAGACAGTGAACGAATGGTTGGTTTAGGGTGGGATGTAAAAGCTGGTTACTATCAAAAAGACGGTGATACTTTTGGAAGTTCCTGTCTATTAAGATTTAACAGGAAAAAGGGTATTGCAATCGTGGTTCTATGCAATCATCAGAATGGAAAGCTGGTTAAGGATGCTATGGATTTTATCTACACTCAAATCAAATAAGGAGAAACTCCACCCTTTTCGCAAACTTCGAGATAGCAGCTATTTTTCGTATATCAAACCAGCAACCATTGAGTTAACAATTAAAACCTTCTTAACATAAGCCTAATTATAATGCAATTGAATGTGTGTTTTTCAAATTAAACGTTTAATGTTTTTTCCGCCAACAATTTCTACTTAATCATTGTTCCCCCCAAAAAAAGGAGGTTAAATTATGTCAATTAAAGGAAAAGCAAAAGAAGCTGCTGGTTTTGTAAAAGAAGAAACCGGTGAAAAACTCAAAGATGATAAGATGGCTGATGAAGGCCGTGAGTTAAGGAATGAAGGCCGTGTGGAAGATGGAAAGGCACCAAAAACAACAAAGCCCGGCACTGGTCACCCGAAAAAATAAGTTAAATTAATCTTTTTGTCTGTACTATTTTGTAGTGGCTGAGGCAACAGTTAAGCCACTGATGTAAACGTCAATGGCTCTCTATTATGGTAAGATAATTGAATCGCCTTATTTGTGTACCAAAGCAGATTCAATACTTAGCAATTATCTCATTATACTGAGTACTTTATCAGAAAAGGATAGGTTTTACTACCTTAGTTTTCATCTGTTTTAAGGTACCTTGATAATTAATTTATTTTTCTTCTATATTGAACACAACAAGGTGCTCTGAAGCGCACGGAATCTGCTGGTCAAGCATCCCGAAATCTCCTAGCATGGGGCAATGTTAATGAGTCCACTTATGATGCCCGTACTCAGTTTTTTTGGGATTCTAAAAATTGATGGCCAAAGACAAATTGCCTTAACTTCCCATCTCGTTAGTATTTTCTTTGAAGTTTATTTGAAAGGGGCACCTCGTTTAGGGCTTAAAAACTTATCCCGGGACGCAGAAATCGATTTTGCACCTTGAATACAGGGAAGGCATTTTTTCCATACGGTTTCATTTGTCTGCACCTGTAAACTTTGAATTTTTCAACCTCACAATTTAACTACAAACCATGCGAACGCTTATTTTCCTGCTGACTATTTTATCCCTTTTTGTTTTAATGATTGCTTCGTCAATTAAAGCAGTAAGAGGTAAAGCGGTTATGCCATCAATCAAATGTATAGCCTCTATTTTTTCTGCATATTTTATCTTATGGCTAGGCTTTTATCTTAAAAGTACAGATATAACTGTTCCAATGGGCACTGATATATGCTTTGATACGGAAAACTAGTCTGCTCCAATATCCATACTAAAAATGAGATTATCGGTAAAAGTATATATATGTTTTACTTGACCATGAAACAGGATGTTTCCCTTCAAGTCTTTTACAAGCTGATCAACTAAGACTTCAACTTTTCCATCCGGGCGTTCGGCAATTGCAATCGGCTCAACTTTGGGATTTATTTCACTCCACTGTTTTGTCCAGTATGCCCTCACTGCCTCGTAACCGGTTACATAACCTCC
Source organism: uncultured Mucilaginibacter sp. (assembly GCA_964657585.1). Classification (GTDB taxonomy): domain Bacteria; phylum Bacteroidota; class Bacteroidia; order Sphingobacteriales; family Sphingobacteriaceae; genus Mucilaginibacter. Next base: position 19,889 of record CAZZVY010000013.1, read on the forward strand.
CTCAAAAGCCTTTGGCCAATGTATGTTGGTATTCATAACCTTAAAAATGCTATTAATATCTCTTGCATTAAATCCGGTGTAAGCCTTTTTAATAACAGGCCAGTATTTAGATTCCATAAGATCCTGTTTTATTTAATAAAATAAATGTAGTGTAATTCTCCATTTGACAAATCTCTTTAAATTAAGGTTAGTGATAAACTGTTTTATCAAAATTCCGTCGTTTATTGGAATGCCTGTCAAAAATAGAAGATGGCAAAGGTTTGGAATCTGTCAGGGTAAGATAAAGGAAAATAGTAAGAATCCTGTCTATTGACAATTCGGTTTGTACTGGAGATGTTCTGAATTAATTGAAAAGTGCCCTGAATTCAATCGGGGACTGACTAGTCATGTTTTTGAAAAACTTGGTAAACGACTGCGGATGCTCAAAACCCAACCTATAAGCTACCTCACTGGAGGATAAATCAGTGGTCGATAGTATTTCTTTTGCTTTCTCAGTAAGCTTAGCCTGTATATGCTGTTTTGCATTTTGTCCGGTAAGGGAGCGAAGCATATCACTCAGATATGTTGGTGTAAGATTAAGGTGGTCCGCCAGGTATGCAACAGTTGGTAGCCCTTGACTTAGTGATGTTCCACCCGAAAAGTAACTTTCTAACAGTTCGTCCAGTTTTTGCAGCAGATCACTGTTTACGGCTTTGCGCGTGATAAACTGACGCTTGTAAAACCGATCAGCATAATTCAACAACAGTTCCAATTGAGAAATGACCACGTTCTGGCTGAAATCATCGATCCTGCTGTTAAGCTCGGCTTCGATCATTCTAAAAATAGAAATAATTATTTTTATTTCATCTTCTGACAGGTGCAACGCCTCGTTAGCCGAATAAGAAAAGAAACCGTACTGCTTTATGTTTTTTGATAAAGGATAATTCCACAAGAAATCCGGATGGATCAGCAGTGCGTATAAAGAACATTCACCAGCATTATTGCTGCCGTCCTCGGTACCACCAACAATTTGTCCAGGAGAAGCAAACAATAATCCACCTTCATCAAAATCATAGTAATGCTGCCCATACTTCAATCTGCCGCTGGGTTTTGTTTTATACGATATTTTATAAAAGTTTAGCACATGAGATCCGGATGGAAGGTTTACTTCACCTGGAAAATTAACGCTACCGATTAAACTGATCAGCGGATGCTTAGGCTTAGGGAGTCCGAAGGCCCGATGAGCGTCTGACAAAGACTCAAATTTATGAGGACTGTTTTCTTCTTTTTTCATCTTTTGGTAGCTAATACAATAATAACCGTTAACAACTAAATTACCGGTTACCATTGATCCTTTGTCAAGATCTTTCCTTATTCTATGTAATTTAATTAACCTTGGGCGGCACTGGAAACATTGTCCCATGCTTCCCAGATTGCCAGCCGCTCTTCGTAAGCTTTGCGTACCGATGGTAAATTATGGCTACCAAGATTAAAGCGCAGTGGTGGATTCTCCGAATCCACAACCTGGAACAAAGCTTCCGGTGTGGCATTTGGATCGCCCCGTTCCATGCCTTTCAATCCTGCAAAGAACTGGGCCTTGAAATCAGCGTAGAGATCGAGGCCTGCTGCAAACTTTAAAGATTCCGGGCTTCCAAACTCGGTGGCATACGCGCCCGGCTCGATAATGGTTACTTTGATCCCAAAAGGTTTAACCTCTGCAGCCAGGCTTTCATGAATTGCCTCAAACGCCCATTTGGAGGAACAGTAGTAGCCGATTACGGGAATTGTTACATGGCCGAGGTTACTTGATGTACCTAGTATGTGACCATAACCCTGCTTTCTTAACAGCGGTAAAGCCGTTTGAATAACGGAAAGCGGACCTAAGATATTCGTCTCGTAAAGTGCCCGCACATCCCCTGCGCTGGCTTCCTCTATCGTTCCGACAAGTGAATAGCCTGCATTATTAAAAACGATATCAAACCGGCCGAAATGATCAAATGCTTGCGTTACGGCTACTTTCACCTGATCAGGTTTGGTTACATCTAGCTCCAGCGTCAGTACGTTTTCACCATATTTTTCTTTTAAGTCGGCAATGCTTTCAAGCGAACGTGCAGTAGCTGCAACCTTGTCGCCTCGCCCAAGTGCGGCTTCCGCCCAAACTCTTCCAAAACCCCGGGATGTGCCTGTAATAAACCAAACCTTGTTATTCTCTTTTTGCTGTTCCATTGTGCTGTCTTTTAATATTTATGGCACAAATGTCTATAGTTACCAACTTCAAAATGTAGTTCAATTGAGAAACTTTGTAGCCGAAATGAGAAATTATATAGTTAGTCCGATACCAGAACGGTATTATTATTGTTTTTATATAGAGCGGATCCACCAAAGACCCCAAAAGTTTAGGAGAATTCATAAAGTTTATGTTTTCCCTTGTCCTCTGTTATTGCCTTAAAATACAGCCAGGATTTAGCCAACTGATGTTAGCTATCTGTTATACATAATAGTTACAAGTAAGTTAGCAATACAAAAGGAACTTATTAAAAAAGGAACGAATTCTTAGAATAGCTTCTTACAAAAGCATCATAATTTGTCGAGTTTATTTTACTATTTGCTATTGATTTACAAAGCGTAAACAGAACCTTAAACTTGTATTTTCGCATTAATCAGCATTTTGAGTTCCTGCAATTGAACAACTGTAAAGCTTGCCTTTTTAAAAGGCAAGATTGAATCAGAAGCAATATATAGCAAAAGGAATTCTTGCGTTTCTTTAACTTTTATCACAGATTGCCAGCTGTAAGAGACAGCAATAGGATCGCCTTCCTGTTTTATGCCGGAGGCATCAAATTCTACTTCTTTTGTTTTTGTTAATTTTAAATGGCGGTTAGCTTCCAGGTACTTGGCAACTTTAGATTGAATATTACTTTTAACAACTTTAGGGATAATGTAACAGCACACCACCAAAGTAAATACAGCCAATAAGCAAAGATTTTTTATTACCAGTGGTTTGTGGAGTAGTCCGGTATTCCAGAGGTTATAACTGATGAATAGTGTCAGCAGAATAAATGGTAACAGTATAACCAGTATCCGAAATCCAGTTTTGGCACGATCGGTCCAGTGCGTAAACAGATTTACCTGATAAATGTCTTCGTCCGTCAGCTCGTATTTTACTTTCATCAGCTTAAATGTGGATTATCTTTAACTACGGGAGTGGCTGAAAAAAAGGGTAAGGCTATGAACATGGCTAGAAGAAGTGCCGCACTGAGCAGAACGATCAGCAGATTCAGTAAAGCTTTCCCAAAGGTAAAACCTTGCACAACCGATATACCGGTTACAAACAGCACCAGATAATATAAGTTCATCAACAGGCTAATGCACCGATTGACTCTCAACGCGATCTGGTTAATATTGCCGGTATCAATCAAACCAATATATCTATAGTGCTCAGAGAAGCCTCTTGAGCGAAGTATAGCAATACATATAAAATTAGAAACGAGCATGACCAGGATCGGAAGTGTGGAATAGGCAGCGATGTTCAAAATTTCATCGAAGCTGGCATAACCTTTTAACTATTTGCCAACAACAGATACCAGCCCGGAAAATATAAAAATGCCCAGCCAGCCTACTAATGCCCCAATTGCAATCGTAGTGAGCATGCCGAACAGGTAGTTTTCGTGACTGTCTGCCAGGGTCAAAATTCTTTTATTGACCGCACTGGTAATACCGGCGAGAATCAGCAGAGGATATTTGCACCTGTCCAGGCCGTATTGGTGAATAGCATCAAAAGCCCGGCGCGGCCTTTTGATTAAGTTAATAAATACAGCTTTGTAATCATCCTCCATAAAAAGCGCAGGTTTGCAGTCTGCAATATAGTAAGCTTTGGAAGAAATGCGTTGTAGAATTTTGCGTTATGTTTTGATCGAGAAAGGTTAAAACAGCCGTAGTCTTGAACTAAGTGTAACTATCCAATAATTCGGACTACTCAAGAAGCGGAAGTTCTTAATATTCGGTCTTTTTTAGGAAAGGCAGAGGATAATGTCTTGTCAGCTTGACATGTAGCAAACTCTACCTTCTATCGGTATGAAATATTGATGGGCTTAAACACTTAAAACCAATTGATGCTGTTTTCGTAAAAGAAGAATGCCGTTATTTACAAAAGCAGCTTTTCTATCCTTATTTGATTTCAGAATTCTTGATAGAAGACTGTTTGTCATTTATACAATAACATTGTGTACGGGCTTGCTTTTAGCTATCTATTATTATGCCTTAAATCTTCCATATTCTTGCTTATCCACTGCTTTTTTTTGTATAAGCCTTTGTGTAGTATTACTGCTGAGAAAACTTTATTGTCTAAAAAAAACTGAATACTGTTTTATATTTATTGTAAGTGCGCATTTAATTATGAGCGTATTAGTAGAAGGTGCACAATCCGGCCAATATTTTTATTATTTCCCACTTTTAATTGGCATCCCAGTGATCGTTGATTTTGAGCGTTCAAACCACAAAATTTTACTATTTAATTCTTCCATCACCTTTATCTCTTTTATCGTCTGTATTGTCCTGGGCGTTTATACAACACCTTTTGAACATACACCTCACATGGTGAGTGCAAAAGTTTTCATTTACAATGCTATCGCTTCTTTAATGATGACTGCAGGTTTTGGCTTTTCTTTCATCTATTCCCACAAACTAAATTTTGATGTATTAATTGAACAAAAAAACAACACGATTTCCTCCCGTACGCGGTTTCTTTCTACCATGGGCCACGAATTAAGAACGCCATTGAATGGCGTTTTAGGTGCCGTTAATTTATTAAAGGAAGAAAAGTATTTAACAGACGACAACGAGTATTTCCGTATTTTAAAGTATTGCTCGGTGCACATGTTAAACCTGGTAAATGATATTTTAGATTTTAATAAAATTGAAGCAGGCAAACTAGAAATACGTGAAGTCGAACTCAATTTAAAGCAATTGATTACCGATGCTGCGCTACCTTTTTACAATAGCTTTGAAGAGAAAAATTTGAAGTTTATGGTTGAGGTAGATCCGGAATTAGACAGGATGATTATGGCCGATGATATCCGTATTATTCAAATAATGAATAATTTACTATCAAACGCCATGAAAGTTACACAAAAAGGCCATGTAAAACTAAGTGTTCTTTGTGATGCAAAAGCTGACAAGATGCTTACCGCGAATTTTATGGTTGAAGATACCGGACTTGGAATTGCCAAGCAGGATCAGCATAAAATTTCTGAAGGCTTCTGGCAAGAAAATGATCCAACTACCCGGAAATATACAGGCAGCGGTTTGGGGCTTTCTATCTGCAACCGTTTGCTTGATTTGATGAACAGCAGTTTAAGGCTGGAAAGCGAAAAAGGACAGGGAAGCAAGTTTTCATTTAAAATTAACTTTAATTTAGCAGATCTGTCACCTATACTTCTGCCCGAAAACAAATATGAGCCGGAAGATTTATCCGGTGTGAGGATTTTGATTGCAGAAGACAACAAAATCAATATGATGATTGCAAAAAAGATTTTGAGCGGTTATAAAGCAGAAATCGTATGTGCTTACAATGGGCAGGAAGCTTTGGATTTTTTGCATCAGGATAACAATTTTACCGTTGTACTGATGGATTTGGAAATGCCGGTGATGAATGGCTTTACAGCTGTTACTCATGTAAGAAATCTATATCCGGCAATTCCAGTGATTGCTTTCACAGCCTCACTCATTGATCAGCGAATGCTTACGGAATTATTTAACATGGGTTTTGCCGATTTTATTCCTAAACCGTTTGAATCCAATCAAATTTTTAGCTTAATCAAAAAACATATTCCTGCGCCTGCGCCGGAAAAGATTCTGCTTAATGCCTCAAAATAATAACAGCTATAGGCTCTAAATTAGTTCAGCTATCAAGCCATCTACTTTGAATGAAAAAGAGTGCTTTTTAAATATTTAAATTTTAATTGCCACTCATTTAGCAACGCTTTGTTTAAAAGCTATTAAAAAATGCAATTACCAGATGCAGCAATATTTTGCCATCTGGTTAATTGTGCTTATCAACCTGACGACCATTGTACAAATATTCTATTGGGCTTTAGAAAACTTCACAGTAGCCTGCGACGATTTCGCGCTAAGGCGGACCTGGTAAAGCAAACATCATTTCTCATTAAAGGAAGGTGGCTGTTGCACAAGGGGTATACTTCACCTAATGCTCCTATTTGGGATCGTAGTTTTTCAGTTTTCAGGAGAACTGAAATGAATTTGTTAAAAACGCGATTAGCCCGAATAATGCTTGTCCAAGGTCCTGTATAATGGCTTTAAAGTAAGCGTACGAAGGTTTCTTTCCTCCGTTTTTCAGGTATTTTTTGAGATTGAAGGCAACGGCAGCAAGGAGCATGGCCTTGTGGGCACCAGCTTTGCCGAGTACGCCTATTTTGTTCAATCCGTAATATTGAGTTAAGCTACCGAAGACCGGTTCTACCGTACTTTGCCGTAGCTTTTTCATCCGTTTGCCCCTTTTACTTTGTTGCCTGACGTAAGCTCGCTGGTACTGCTCGTCGTAAGGTGTTCTCGTTATTTTTCTGCACGGGATATTCGGTACACAGGTGGATTTCAGGTTGCAGCTGTTGCAATCCTTGGATGCTGCCCAGTAGTTTTTCAGAAGTCTGCCATCTGCAGAATGATCGAAGCCTTTAAATGGCAATGGCTTACCTGCGGAGCAGGTATATTCATCTTTGTCATTGTTGTAAGTAAAGCCAGGCACAACGGGCTTAAACATGCCAAAAACGGGTACCCATCCGGTAACGCCTTTTTGTTCCAGAAAACTGTAGTTAGAGCCGTTTGAATAACCGGTATTAGCTAGTAGGTTCGCCAGTGTAAGTTCGTTTTCCTTTAAGCGGTTTTGCAGGTCAGTAACAATTCCTGGCAGGTACTGACTGTCTCTGCCGTCAGCAAAATCAGCCTGTACATGACTGATCACTCCTTCATCTGTATCCACTGCCATGCTCATACGGTAGTTCAGCTTTCTGGCTTTGCCCGGCTTGACCGATATTCGGGCATCGGGGTCGTGCGGGCTGTAATGGGTTTTGTTACTGACCAGCTGCGCTTTTTCATGGGAAGAACCGAGCGGCCCCTGCGGGATGTTGCGCAATTTCTACCGATGTCTTTCTATGTTTCTTAACTGGTGGTCAGGCGCGCTGACAAAGGATTCCCTGGGAGGATCATTCTTCTTTTTCGGTTCCTGGTTTTCTTCCTCTACTTTTTGAAGGTGATTTTCTACCGAATCTTTCGGTTGCTTTAAAGCCAGGCTTTCCATCGAGGCATTCGCCTTCACCGGTGCTGAATCTACGGCTTGTGTGTGGCCACTAACCATACCGGACTTTACGCAAAGCGTAAAAACTTTATTAAAAAGCGTTTCGAATAAGGCAATGGGATACAGTTGACTGGTCCGGCTGATGGTAGAATGCCAGGGTAAAGAGGCGACCGAGTTGTTACAGGTAAGTGAAAAGCGGTTTCTATCCATGACCGATATGGTCCCCAATCAGGTATGGACAACCACCGCTAACGGCAGGATCAGCTATGTGAACCACCGGGTCTGTGAGTTTTTCGGCTGCGAGGCCAAAGAACTGGTCGGCTTCGGCTGGCACCGGTTTATCCACCCGGAAGATTTGGCCAGGTGCATCGAAGCGTGGCGACTTGCCATCTCCAGTGGGATGGAATATATGATAGAGCTGCGCTTCAGGAAATATAACGGGCTTTACATGT
>CAZZVY010000014.1:0-26968 GCA_964657585.1 uncultured Mucilaginibacter sp.
TTAGGTTTTGAGTTTGGCGTAGGGTTTGACTATCTGATTAAAATGAAGCCTAAACAAATGGATTGTTTTACCGTTCAGCGCAATATTCCTGTTGGTGTCAGGATCGGTTATTACCTGCAGGCCACCAACAACCAGTGGATGTTTGATGATAATTATAAGCTTAACAACGCCCCTGGCGATAAACAAAGCGCCGTATTCGTAACCTTTAACATAGGTTTAGGTTATTTAATAAAAAAATAGCTCAACAGCTGACAAGTAAAGATATTTAGCCTTGGTTTGGAGCGGCCATACTTACATAAAAAACTTAGCCTTGCTATGGAGTAATAGGTTTTTTTGTGAAATTAGTGGATGTCTTATTTGCCTTAACTAAGCTATAAATATGAAATGGTTGTTTACCATAGCTGCGCTTTTGCTGTTATTCTCGGTTGTGCAAGCACAAAATGTTACTTATCCTGCAAAAATAACAGTAGCTGCAGATGGCAGCGGCGATTATAGAACCATACAGGACGCCGTAAATTCGGTAAGGGATTTCGGTCAGCCGGTAACTATCTATATCAAAAACGGCATTTACCATGAAAAGCTGGTAATACCCGCCTGGAAAACACAAATTACCCTGCTTGGCGAAAGTAAGGAAAATACCATTGTTACCAACGATGATTATTCTGGCAAGGCAAATACTGGCGGTAAGAACATGTTTGGCAATACTAAAGCAAATACCTTTACATCCTATACGGTACTGGTGCAGGGCGATGATTTTACAGCAAAAAATCTGACCATTGCCAATACCGCCGGGCGCGTGGGGCAGGCGGTAGCGTTAGATGTAGAGGCCGACAGGTGCGTTATAACAAACTGCAATATTTTAGGCAATCAGGACACGCTTTACGTATCGAACGAAAACAGCCGGCAGTACTATAACAATTGTTATATAGAAGGCACTACCGATTTTATTTTCGGCTCCGCCACCTGCGTTTTTCAAAGCTGCATCATTAATAATCTCGCTAATTCTTTTACAACAGCCGCCTCAACCACAATAAGGCAAAAGTTTGGCTATGTTTTTTTTAGCTGCAGGATAATACCGGCCGATACATCAGTTAAAAAGGCCTATTTAGGCCGCCCGTGGCGACCGTATGCTAAAACAGTTTTTATCCGGTGTGAATTAGGCAGCCATATTTTAGCTGAAGGTTGGAGCTCTTGGAAAGGTGATGCTATGTTTCCTGATAAAGAAAAGACGGCGTATTATGCCGAATTTCAAAACACAGGTCCAGGCGCCCACAACCAAAGCCGGGTGCCCTGGTCGCACCAGTTAACAGCCGCTGAAGCAAAAGCATATACCCTAAAAAACATACTTGGCGGCAAAGATAACTGGGATGCGGCGGCACGGTAATGATTGGGATCAGGTAAATTTTGCAAATATTCGGGCCACGCAAAACGGTACGGCAATTCACAATACCTATCAATACATTCCCCAGTTTCAGTATTCGGCTGCAATCCTTATTGCCCATTTTGGGGTTTAAGGGCAACGGTTTTAATATGTACTTTGCCTTTTTTGTATTCAAATAGCTTATGGTCTTCTTTTTGACTACTGTGTTCCTGTTAGCACAATTACAAAATGGAACGCAGTAACAGGATACTTTTAATAGGGCACAACTTTTTTCCAGAACCTACAGGCATAGGCAAATATAGCGGCGAAATGATGCAGTGGCTTTCTAAAAAAGGGCATGACTGTACCGTAGTAACTACTTACCCTTATTACCCCTATTGGAAAGTACAGGCGCCTTATAAGAATGGCTTGTACCAGAAAGAACTTATTGCACAGGAGGGCTGCGATAATAATTTAACTGTTTACAGGTGCCCATTATATGTGCCGAAAAAACTTACCGGGATAAGAAGGATGATCCATGATTTCTCTTTCCTGCTAACGATGTTTTTTGCCGTTCTTAAACTCATTATTTTTGATAAAGGATTTGATTATATCATTACCGTTGCGCCGCCTTTCCATTTAGGTTTCCTGGCTTTATTTTATCGGCTGATAAGGGGCGGTAAGGTTATCTACCATATACAGGACCTGCAGATAGAAGCGGCGCAAGAATCAAACATGCTCAAGGGCGAAAAACTGTTTAAACTGCTCTATAGCGCCGAAAGGGTAATGTTGAGGAACAGCGATATAGTAAGCAGCATCTCACAAGGGATGATTAAACGGGTACAGGCCAAGGTTGATAAGCCGGTTACTTTTTTCCCGAACTGGACAGAAACAACACAATTTTTCCCGCTGGATAATAAAGCAGCTTTGAAACAGCAATGGGGCTATGATAAAGACCATTTTATTTGTCTCTACTCCGGCAGTATTGGCGAAAAACAAGGGTTGGAAAATATTATTTATAGTGCAGAAACATTCAAAAATTATCCGGTAATCCAATTTGTGATATGCGGTACAGGCCCATACAAAGCCAAACTTCAGGAGCTGGTGTTAGCTAAAAAATTAACCAACGTAAACTTTATGCCCCTGCAGGATAAAGACAGTTTTAACAGCTTTTTAAATATGGCCGATCTGCATTTGGTTATACAAAAAGCTTTTATAGGCGACCTGGTAATGCCGTCAAAGCTGCAAACCATATTGGCAGTGGGCGGCGTTAGCCTGGTTACAGCTGCAAAAAACACCTCGCTGTTTGATTTGGTTCATAATTACAATGTTGGGTTTACTACCCCGCCTGATGATTATACTAAACTGGCTGAAAGTATTGCACAAATATCATTGCAGGATACTACCAGGAAGCAACAGAATGCCCGACGATATGCATTAAAGTACTTAAATATCGATAATGTTATGAAGCGGTTTGTAGAAGATATAACCGAGATGCCGCACGCACATGAAATAAAATTAGCGCAGGCACATGTTGCCTAACTTGTTAAGGCAACTGCAATATTAAAACCAGCGCTACTTTATTAAATGCACATATAACTGCAATATAATATTAGCGTATATACCGGCTAATACATCATCAAGCATTACCCCTATGCCGCCGGGCATATTTTCTACCCGGCGGATGAACAACGGTTTAACAATATCAAAAAACCTGAACAGGATAAAACCCGCCAGCAGCAGCAAAGCAACATGCGGTAAAAACAGCAGGGTTACCAGCATACCGGCCACTTCGTCAATAACCACCCGGTAGCTATCCTTGCCCCATAAAGGCTCCACTTTGTTGCCGGCATATACCCCGGTTAGGGTAATTACAATAGTTATCAGCAAAAGTAGCCAGTTGCTTTGTACCCCAGGCGCTAACCATAGCAGCCATATTAATCCGCAGGTTACAGCGGCAGCAATAGTGCCCCCGCCCTTAATAAAGCCTATACCACAGATGCTGGCAATTATTTTATACATTATATACAGTGCAGCTATACGGGACGCACCGCCTGCAAAATACCATTGTAATTTAAAAACTGCAAATCAGTATACACACGGTCCGTACTCATTGTGTTTGCAGATACAACTGCAAGTGGGCAACATTTAATTTAAATTTACAAACTTTAATGTTATAGATTGTATATTAACACAGCATCACCATGAAACTAAACTAAATGATGACCAGCATTTGCCTTATAGAAGACGAAGAAAAGGTTGCTGCCTTTATTTCAAAAGGCTTGCAAGAGCATAGTTTAAATGTAGTACATGTGCAGGACGGCTCGTCGGCTTTAAATATATTGCTTGCGCAGAAGTTCGAGCTGATCATTTTAGATGTTATGCTGCCTGACATGAACGGTGTAACGCTTTGCCGGCAGATACGCAAAACCAATAGCGGCATACCCATATTAATGCTTACCGCGCTTGACCGTGTTGACGATAAGGTTGCCGGGCTGCAGGCCGGGGCTGATGATTACCTGGCCAAGCCTTTCCACTTTAGCGAACTGGTGGCCCGCATCAGCGCCCTGCTGCGCCGAAACCGGCAGGATAATGATGCAGGGCAGGTATTAACCATCAGCGACCTGAAACTGAACACCTGGACCAAAACCGCCGAACGTGCCGGTGAAGAGATTTCCCTGACCACTAAAGAGTACCACCTGCTGGAGCTGTTTATGCGTAACCCTAACAAAACCTTATCGCGCGATTATATTGCCGAAAAGGTTTGGGATATCCAGTTTGATACCGGCACTAACTTCATTGACGTATATGTGAATTACCTCCGCAAAAAAATTGAAAAAGGGCAAAAGGAAAAACTGATACATACTGTAATAGGCATGGGCTACATTTTAAAAGAAAGCAAGGCGCAATGAAAATAAAGAACCGCCTGGCTATTTCATTCACCCTGTTAAGTTCAGGCTTGCTGCTAATTGTAATGGTGGTAATGTACCTTTCATTCGCTAATTTTTTTACGACCGATTTTTATGAACATTTAAAGGACCGTGCCAATGATGCCGCACAGGTGTATTTGAAGGCCGATGAAATATCCTCAGATTCGTTATATCGTGTACAAAAGCACATGATGACCCACTTAACCGACGAGGTAATAAGGGTGTATAATGCCCATAACCGTGCAGCATTTATTAAAGATAAAGAGCAATACTGGAGCAGCAGCACCATTGAGCGGGTACGCAAGCAAAAATACATTTCGTTTAAAGAAGGCCAAATGCAAACGGTTGGCATTTTTTACCATGATAACCAGGGCGATTTTGTGATACTTGTATCGGCTTATGATGCCTCTGCCCACAGGCGTTTGGCCGGGATGATACGTATAATGATCATTATTTTTATATTGGTTAACAGCGTATTGTTTTTTATAGGCCGCTGGTATGCACAGCGGTCATTACTGCCTATTGCCGCGCTGATACAGCAAATGAAGCAGATTACCGCAAACAAACTGCATTTACGTGCAGCCGAGGGTAACGGCAAGGATGAGATTAGTGAACTGGCGCTTAATTTTAACCGCCTGCTGGAACATTTGCAAAACTCGTTTGAGTTGCAGCAAACTTTTGTGGCCAACGCATCGCATGAGTTGCGTACCCCGCTTACCAGCATTATTGGCGAGGTTGAAGTAGCGCTGCATAAAGACCGCAGTGTTGATGATTACCGACAATTGCTGCAATCTGTACTTAAAGATACGGCCAGGCTGGGCGAAACAATCAGTACCCTGATGGAACTTGCCCAAACCGACATGGAATATACCCGCGCACGGCTGGAGCTGGTACTGGTTGATGAATTGATATGGGAGTTGCAGCGCTATTGGGCTTCGGGGCCATACAAATTGAATTTACAAGTGCAGATAGACCATTTGCCCGAAGACCAGCAGGCGCTGATAATTAATGCTAACAAAACGCTGTTAACCATCGCTCTTAATAATATCATCGGCAACGCCTTTAAATTTTCAAACTACAAGCCGGTAACCTGCAGCTTATTTGCCAATGAGCATAGTATCACTATTACCATTCGCGATCAGGGCATCGGCATCCCGGAAAGTGACCAGGAAAAAATATATTCGCCGTTTTTCCGCAGCGCCAATGGCCGCCTGTTCCATGGTAACGGTATCGGGCTGTATGTAGCTTACAAGATCATCTATTTATTTAACGGCAGTATCCAGTTAAATTCGGTAGTGAATGAAGGCACTTCATTTATCATTCGTTTTACCCCAGCATTCTAATCAAATTCTAATCCCGCTTTCATGTACTTATAATTTTGGCTGCGTAGCTTTGTTTTAAACAAATATCACTATGCACCCAAAATTTGTTGCCGCTATTATTTTACCAGCGCTGCTGTGGTGTGCAACTATCTGCCGGCCAGCTTACGGCCAAACTATTGATAGCGACACCCTGCGGTTAACGTTAAAACAAACAGAAGCGCAATTTCTGAAAAACAATCTTGACCTAATAGTTCAGCGTTATAATGTTGATAACGCCCAGGCACAGGTAATAACAGCCCGTTTGTTCAATAATCCTGATTTTAGTATAGCCACGGTTTTATATAACCCATATACAAAGAAGGTTTTTGATATGAGCCCAGACGGCGGTGAATATTCAGCCCAGTTATCACAGCTGATACAAACCGCTGGTAAGCGCAACAAAGGAATAAAACTGGCGCAGATAAGCGTACAGCAGGCGCAATACCAGTTGTTTGATTTGCTGCGCACCTTGAAGTACACCCTGCGGAACGATTTTTATAAGATCTACTTTCAGGAACAGTCATCCAACGTATACCAGGAAGAAATAACATCGTTAAGTACTACGCTGCGGGTTTTTAAAGAACAATATGCCAAGGGCAACATCGCCCAGAAGGAAGTATTGCGCATTCAGTCACAGTTATACTCTTTACAATCCGAACTTAACGATGTTAAGAATGACATTGATGATACCCAGAGCGAATTAAAACTTTTGATAAGGGCCAAACCTACTGCTTATGTGGTGCCGGTTACCGATGTTAACCTTGACGGTAAATCAATAGTTACAAATGTACCTTACCAGCGTTTGCTTGATTCGGCCTATAATAACCGTTATGATCTGAAGGTGGCCCGGTCAACAGTTGATTATAATAACCTTAACCTGCAGTTGCAAAAAGCTACTGCAGTGCCCGACATCTCGATACAGTTGGCTTACGATAAGCAGGGCAGTTATATCCGCGATTATTCAAGCGCAGGCATAGCCTTTTCGCTGCCGTTTTTTAACCGTAACCAGGGGGGGATCAAGCAGGCCAGGATAGCGGTTGATGCCAGCAAGGTGCAGTTGCAAAGCCAGCAGGACCAGTTGGAAAGTGAGCTTGCCAATGATTATAAAGGCGCATTGCGTTTAGAACAATTATACAACAGTTTCGACCCTAAATTTAAGGATGATTTTAACCACCTGATACAGGAGGTGTTTAAAAACTATCAGAAACATAATATCAGTTTGCTGGAGTTTCTTGATTTTTATGATTCGTATAAAACCAACACACTTCAGTTTAACAACCTGCAGCTTAACCGCATTAACTCGCTTGAGCAGCTGAACTTTGCCACCGGGACTCCATTCTTTAATCAATAACACAATAGTATATGTATAAACCCTATAAAATATTTGCGCTCGGTGTTACCACTGCACTTATTGCCGGCCTGTGTGCCTGTACCCACCATGAGCAGCCTGCCGCACGCGATGAGCATTTCCAGGTTACAGACAGCTTATTGAAAAGCCTGGTTACGGATACCGTAAAAGCCGAAGATGCACGTGCCGAAATTACGCTTACCGGCAGTATTGCGCCCGACGAGACCAAAATGGTAAAGATTTTCCCGATGGTGAGCGGCATTGCACAATCCGTACATGTACAACTGGGCGACCTTGTGCATAAAGGACAGGTGCTGGCCAATATGCGAAGCGCTGAAATAGCCGGTTTTAACAGGGACCTGGTATCTGCCCAGGCCGATGTGCACAACTACCAGCGGATACTGTCAAGCACTGAAGACCTGTACAAGAGTGGCCTTGCATCAGAGAAAGACCTGGAGCAGGCCAGGGCCGATTACCAGAAAGCCGCTGCCGAAAGCAGCCGCGCTGGGGCAATTATGTCTATCAATAAAAGCACCGCTAAGGGGTATGAGATACAATCGCCGCTGAACGGCTATATCATTGAAAAGAATATAACCGACAACATGCAGGTAAGGGCAGATAATACACAGAACCTGTTCACTATTGCCGATCTGTCAACCGTTTACGTGCTGATAAACATGTACGAGTCGGATATTGCCAATGTGCAGGTAGGCGACCAGGTACAGATCACTACGCTGGCTTATCCTGATAAGGTATTTACCGGTAAAATTGATAAGCTGTTTGATATGCTGGACCCGGATAATAAGGTTATGCGGGCCCGTGTAAGGATCGAAAATCCAAATAACCTATTAAAGCCTGAAATGTTTGCCAATGTAAAGATTCAGGCCAAATCGGGCATGAACTTGCCGGCCATAAAAACAAACGCCATTGTTTTTGATAACGATAAGAACTACGTGATAGTGATAGATGGGCCAGCTAAGGTGCATATACAACCCATTGAAATTGCCAAACGTGTGGAGGATGTGGCTTATGTTAGTAAAGGGTTACAACCGGGGCAGCGCATAGTGGCATCAAGGCAGGTTTACCTGTATGAGTCTTTAAAAGACTAAATAGATCTATCTCATTTTATAAAGCAGATCAATGAACAAGTTTATAAAAGCAGTGCTGTCTTTTGCACTAAAAAACAGGGTATTCATATTCTTTGTGACGCTGTTAATGGCTGTAGCCGGCTATATCAGCTTCAAAAGTATCCCTATTGATGCTTTCCCTGATGTAACCAATACCTCGGTTACCATTATTACGCAATGGCCCGGCCGCTCGGCCGAAGAGGTAGAGAAATTTGTGACCCGCCCTATTGAGCTGGCCATGAACCCTGCCGAAAAAAAGACAAGCGTGCGCTCATCGTCCCTTTTCGGCTTATCGGTTGTTAAGATAACCTTTGATGATGATGTGGACTATGCCTTTGCCCGCTTACAAATTAATAACCACCTTGACGAGGCCAATTTACCCGATGGTGTAACCCCTGATATAGAGCCGCCTTACGGCCCTACCGGCGAGATATTCCGCTATACGCTTGTCAGCAATAAACGGTCGGTGCGGGAGCTTAAAACCATACAGGATTGGGTAGTAAGCCGCGAGATAAGGGCAGTGCCGGGCGTTGCCGATGTTAACAGCTTTGGCGGCGAGGTGAAAACCTACCAGATAACAATTGATCCTGAAAAGGCAGTACAGTACAACATAACCCCGCTGCAGTTATTTGACGCCGTATCCAAAAGCAACGTTAACGTAGGCGGCGATGTGGTGCAGCAAAGCGGCCAGGCCTATGTAGTGCGGGGTATTGGCTTGCTTAATAACATTAGCGAGATCAAAAATATCGTGGTAAACAACGTAAAGGGCACCCCTGTATACGTAAAAACCATTGCCGAGGTAACCGAATCGGCATTGCCGCGGTTAGGGCAGGTAGGCCGCGATATTGACCCGGATGTGGTAGAGGGCATTGTGGTAATGCGAAAGGGCGAAAACCCGAGCGTGGTTATTGCAGGGCTTAAAGAAAAGGTAAAGGAACTTAATAGCAGCATACTGCCAGAGGATGTTAAGATAAGTACATTTTATGACAGGGAACAACTGGTTGATTTTGCTACCCATACCGTGCTGCACAACATGGCCGAGGGCATTATCTTTGTAACCGTTATTGTATTATTGTTCATGGCCGACTGGCGCACAACGGTTATTGTGGCCGTTATTATACCGCTGGCGCTTTTATTTGCCTTTATGTGCCTCAAGTTAAAGGGCATGTCGGCCAACCTGCTCTCCATGGGCGCTATTGATTTTGGGATCATTATAGATGGGGCCGTGGTGATGGTGGAGGGTATATTTGTACTGCTTGACCATAAAGCCAAGGAGATAGGAATGGAGGGCTTTAACAAGCTAAGCAAGCTGGGCCTTATCCGCAGGGCCTGCCTTGTAAACGGGAAAGGTATATTTTTTGCCAAAGCCATTATTATCACTGGCTTGCTGCCCATCTTTAGCTTTCAAAAAGTAGAAGGAAAAATGTTTTCGCCGTTGGCATGGACGTTGAGCTTTGCTTTATTGGGAGCGCTGCTGTTAACATTTACACTTGTACCAGCGCTTTGCAGTATTTTGCTTAATAAAGATGTACGTGAGCGGCACAATGTATTTGTGGAGTTTATTACTAAACATGCGCTGCGTTTTTACAGTATTTGCTTTAAGGGGCGCGGTATTGTTTTCTCCATATCCATTGTAGCCCTGGTGATAAGTCTTGGGTGTTTTTCCTTACTGGGTTCAGAATTTTTACCCGAGCTGAATGAAGGTTCTATTTATGTTAGGGCTACCGGCCCCCTCAGCACCTCGCTCGAAGAATCGGTTAAATTATCTAACGAGATGCGCCGCATCTTCCTGAGTTTTGACGAGGTTAAACAGGTGATTTCTCAAACCGGCCGACCTAATGATGGTACCGATGCAACCGGCTTTTACAACATTGAATTCCATGTGGATATTTACCCGCAGGACGAATGGAAACGCAAGGAAAGCAAGGAAGAGTTGATAGCCCGCATGCAGGAAAAGTTGAAGTATTATCCCGGGGTCGATCTTAACTTTTCCCAGCCTATTTCAGATAACGTGGAAGAAGCGGTTTCGGGCGTAAAGGGTTCTATTGTAGTAAAAATGTTTGGCGATGATTACCGCTACATTGAAAGCCGCGAAGAACAGATATATAAAATATTAAAAGGCGTTAACGGTATTGAGGACCTGGGCATTTTGCGTAATATGGGTCAGCCCGAACTGCAGATAAACCTTAACCAGGATAAAATGGCCCAGTACGGCGTTACAGCAGCCGATGCCAATTCGGTAATTGAAACGGCTATTGGCGGCAGGGCAGCTACACAGATATACGAGGGTGAAAAGAAGTTTGACCTGCGTATACGTTACCCAGAAGATTTCAGGAACAACGCCGTAGCCATTGGCGACCTGCGCGTACCTACCCTGAACGGCGGACGCGTACCATTGCGCGAAATTGCCGACGTAAAACGCCTGACCGGTATAAGCATGATATACCGGGACAAGAACAGCCGTTACGGCGCTATTAAATTCTCTATCAGGGGCCGTGATATGGGCAGCACCATTGCCGAGGCGCAGGCCAAAGTTAATGCCCAGATCAAATTACCGAAGGATTACCGGCTGGAGTGGGCGGGCGATTTTGAGAACCAGCAGCGCGCCACCAAGCGCTTATCACAGGCGGTGCCGGTTAGTTTGCTTATCATTTTCTTTATTCTGTTCATATTGTTCGGTAACTTTAAAGATTCGCTGCTGGTGTTAAATAATGTGCCCTTTGCCATTATGGGCGGTATTTTAGCATTGCTCATCTCCGGGGTCAACTTTAATATATCGGCCGGTATTGGGTTTATTGCCCTGTTTGGTATCTGCGTACAAAATGGGGTTATTTTGATCAGCAAATTTAAGGTGAACATTAAAGAATTGCGGCACCATAATTTTGCCGACTTTCCTGCTGCCTTAAAAGACGGTGTTGCCGACAGGATGCGCCCGGTTATTATGACAGCTATGATGGCTGCCATTGGTTTATTGCCGGCTGCTTTATCCTCGGGCATAGGTTCAGAAGCATCAAAGCCATTGGCTATTGTGGTAATAGGCGGCCTGATCACCAATACTATATTTAATCTGTTTGTGTTCCCGATAGTATTTTACTGGACCTACCGCAAAAGGGTAGAAAGAGGCGATACCGGGAGACTATAATATTAATACCCCTGCAATAAACTCAATGCCCCGAAGCCGGGGCATTTTTTGTTTTATATTGCCGGTTGGTTTTAAGGTAGCTATATTAACGCAATCTTATTCCCATTAACGGGTTTAAGTTCCGCATTATTCTATAATAATAAACGGTTTTGTGTTAAATCACAATTGGGCTTCTTTTGTTTAATATGATAAAGCATTCCTGATACATCACTTAAAGGCATTATTATAAGTGCAATATCTACGTAGTTAATTAAATATTATATAAGTTTAGAGCGCCAGGAACCACTATGTATAAAGCCTTGATAATTATACTATTAATATCTGCCTTTGCTAAAGCCCAGGTTAAGCCAATGCGCACCAGCCAGCGAATATTTAACCCAGGGGATACGGTTTACAATGTAATAACAAAACAGTTTTACATATTAGCACTGCCTAACTATGATAAAACTAACAGGCATCAGGTTTTTTATTATGGGCATGATATTAAAGGGGGCCAGTTTAAGGCAATCATTCAGGATTGTTGTATATCTTATAAAGATTTTATACGTTTAATTAAGCGCGAACACCGAGATTAAATACAAGCATATGGTTATCATCACGTCCCCGTATAAATGTCGTGTTTCCTTCCCGGGGGACAAGGGTAGTAAATACATTAGCTAACTTACAAGCTGATATTATATATCTGAATTAATAAACTAAGCCCTTCTTTTAAAACTGTTGTATAAAATGCTGGATAACTGAAGGATATAATATAATAGTAATTAGTACACCGCTAAGCGCCCCAAAAAAGTGCGCGTCGTGGTTAATGGCATCGCGTGCCTGTTTACTGGCATAAGCACAGTAAATAAGGTAAAGCACCCCAAATGCAAATGCCGGAATACCAAAGGGGATTGGAAAAATGCCGATCTTGCTAAACGGCTGAAACATAATGTACCCAAATACCACTGCACTTATGGCGCCCGATGCCCCTAAACTGTGGTACCAGTAATCATCTTTATGTTTGAGGATGGACGGAAGATCGCTCAGGGCCAGGCTAACCATATACAGCAAACCAAATTGCCAATGCCCTACATAATTCTCTAACGCCGGCGCAAATATGAAGAACGACCACATATTAAACAGCAGGTGCGGCCAGTCTTTATGTATAAAGCCGCTGGTAATTATGGTATAGGTTTTCGAGCCGCGGTAAATGCTGTAAGGGTGCAGCATTAAGTTACCATACAGGGTTTCGTTAGAGAATGCCAGCAGGGTAACCCCTATGGTTACAATAAATATGCCCCAGGCAACGGGTGTCCCGGCTAATATTTGTTCCATTATCTAAAATCAAATTTTATATTGGTAAGCACACGGCCAACCGGGTAACGCTGGTATGTTTTCTCGTAATAAGGCGAGTTTTGGTAAACCCAGTTCAGTTGTGCGCGGCCATTAGCAGCTAATTGTGGGTTTTTAGCCTTTTCTTCATCCAGTCGCTTGCGCATATCAGGGTTATTTTTTAGGTAATCGGCGGCAATGTCTTCAAAAACATAGTCGGAGTAACTTTCTTTCTGCCCTAACACCGAATCAAAAAAGTTCCAGGCAAAAAAAGAATCTACACCCTGGGGCTCCAATGTTTCTACAATATAACGGTTAAGCGCCTGGTTGGTATACACCACATAATCGCCTTCATAAAACTTTATTTTTCGGGTAACCGGCGTTAGCTTAACGTTGGTGTGCATATAATGCCCTTCATAGGGCCGGGCGGTGCTGGTGGTAAAATCGCCGATATAATATACCTGCAATTCTACAGTGGTATCATGGGCCAGCTTATGCATTACCACGTTGTTCAGTTTATACAGGTCAATGATCTTGCCCCAGGCCTGCGGTATCACATAAGCCAAAGGTTTATCAACCATCCCTACTGGCATGTAGTTATCATAATACTTTATAACGCGTGTCCACGGCTTGGTTCGGTCATAATATAAACGGCTTTGGCCGCTTACTTCACTGGGTTTATGCGCTGCGGTGTAGCCTTTAAAGGTAATGGTATCAACCCGGGTTACATCAAGTTCCCAGTTCATGGCAAAACTGGTTTGGTTTTTTACCTGTTCATCGGCCTGGCGCTTTAACTCGCCTATCTGTTTATGATCGCGCTCTACAATATCTATCAGGTGTACCATAAAATCATAGGTGCTGTAAACCCGTTTATCAAATGGTTTAAGCATATGGGTTTCGGTTATATAGCTGATAATGTTGTGCTGGGCTGTATACCCTGTGGCATAACGCGGCGTTTCCAGGTAACTTACAATGCCCGAATCCACCCCGCCGCCACGGCCGCCCTCTACATAAGGGATCATTTCATAGCCGCTTTGTTTCATACGCTTATACAATTCGGGCGATAGCATTTTGGAGGTATAGGCCGCCAGGATAGGGTTTTGCTTGTCTTTCTGCGTTTCTATCAGGGTCATCACATACTGGTAATCGGCACCATCGCTGGTATGGTTATCCAAAAAAACTTCAGGGTTCCAGGTGTTCAATATTTGCATAAAGGCCAAGGCATTGCGGCTGTCGGCCTTAATAAAGTCGCGGTTAAGATCAAGGTTGCGGTAATTGCCGCGGAAGCCGTAAGCCCGGGGCCCGTTCTGGCTAATGCGTGACTGGCCACGGTTCATGCAACCATCAATATTGTAAACCGCTATAAAGCATAATACCACATCTTTAGGGAGTTTGTTGCCTTTCAGCAAGTCCCGCACCAGCATCATGCTGGCATCAATGCCTTCAGGCTCGCCGGGGTGTATACCGTTATTGATAAGCAGCACCCGCTTGTTCTGCTTTTTTATAAGCGCCGGGTTAAACACTTTGTCTTTTGACAACACAACTAATGTTAGGGGTTTGCCAATATCTGTAGTCCCGTAATTGATCAGTTTCATTTGCGGGTATTGTTTGGCCACTTTATTATAATAGGCAATAATTTCCTGATAAGTGGCCGTATAATTTTTGTCTTTGCTTAATTCAAAAGGCGTAAACTGGGCTCTGGCGCCAATTGCAATAAACGCAAAAACAAGGGCAAGTAGATGTTTTTTCATAATTGCTGCTATTGTAGCAATTTATTACGGCCCGGCCAAAATTTCGGACTGTAATTTTTTTGGCAATGTTTTCAATACCAGTTCATAGGAGTGGTCTATCATATCTTTCAACTGATTTTCAGTCAGGCTGCCATCCATGTATACTGTATTCCAGTGTACTTTATTCATATGATAACCCGGTTGTACCTCGCTATAACGCTCACGCAGTTCAATCGCCAGTTCCGGGTCGCATTTTACATTAAATCGGGTAGCTTCGGTTAGGCTTACCAACAGAAATATTTTACCGCCTACCTTAAAAACCAGCGTGTCTTCGCCAAATGGAAGGCCTTCGGTCACAGCCGGTTTGCTAATACTGTATTCGCGCAGTAACTCTATATTCATATCAATTGCCCCTAATGGGTTTAATATAAGAGTTGGCATTTCCAAAGTTAACTTTAACGCCTATGGTTAGCATCCGGGCCATATCTTGAGAATTGTTCTTAAAATTGGTCGAAGGATCATTATATCCGTCGAGGCCTTCACCAAAAGTTAGATAATGCGAGTAATTTAAAAAAATGGTAGCATATGGCTCATCATAATCATTATAAAGTTTAAATTCATAACCAAAACGCAGCGGAACCCAGCCATTTATGCTATTGTCTGAACCCGGAAAAATATAAGTAGGATCATTTGCAGCCACTCGCCTGTTATCACTTATACGGTTAAATATAAACCCTCCGCCTAAACCTACGTACATACCTTTAATACGATTTAATATCCAATTGTCGCCATAATCAATTATTTCGCCTAATTGCAAATCAAAGTGGATATTGAAAGCAAAGTAATTATTAGTGAAATAACGGCGATAAGGGTCTAAATCACTGTCGCCACCTGAAAACTTTCCTGTTTGAAGTTCTAATGCAATTGGCAAATACGGGCTATAATTGTAATACAAACCGGCCGAAAAACAACGATTATTGTTGTTTTGCTTAACATCTGATAACGAATTCTCAATTCCACCAGAAACACCGATACCCCATTGATTGTAATTGTATTGAGCATGCGCAGCAATGCTTAACAATGAAAGGCCAAAAATAAATAGTTTTATTTTCAAAGGTTTTTCTTTAATTCAACAACCCTTTTACGGGCATTTGCTTAAAGAGGATTAAAAAAAATGAAATATTAACTAACGTGGGTTCGGGTTAAGACCTTGTATCCTTTTCAACCCCTTATTAAAGCTACTGCAAGTTGCACCAACTTAGTGTTCCCCCTAAATTTAGGGGAAAGTACCAGCAGTGCTAAAGCGCTGGCTTTAATAAGGGGTTGAGATAGTATGCATTTTTATCGTTTTTGTTATCCCGAACTCACGTTAACTAAATATTATTATGTAATAAATGCAGATAGTTACTTATTATGTGGAGAGCCGTTTTGTTCGTACAATAATAATAGCCACTCAAACCGGTAATATGTCGACAGGCCCCCTCTGCCGAAAAGCAGAACAACCGGGGGAGTGCTGTCATTCCAAGGCAGGTCAGCTAAACTTTTATAGGATAAGTATGTATAAACTACAACGTTAAAGAATAATGGAATTTTTGGTACAGATATTGTGTTATTGTATATGAATTGGCAATCTTGCCAATTTAATTGTGATAAGGTTTAGGTTGAAAGTCCCCCGGAGCAAGTCTGGGGGGCTTTTTATTTACAGGCTGTTTTTATAAATGTTCTGCTATTACTATATACGGGTTTGTAAACTGCAAACTGAAGAAGCCATCGTCAATAGTACGATATTGATTACCATTTACAGGTGTTAAACCCGTGTACACAAAATTGTGCGTTATTGTCAAAATTTCAATACACTCACCCGCCATTTTCCATTTGCTGAACCCTGATCGCACCGCAATGATCTTTTTCCCCGGAACATAAATAACCAGGTTGATTCTCTCAAAAAAGTCGGAATAATCTATTAATATAAACTGATCAGCAATTACGTTTACCGCATGGTAATTCTGTTTAACTAATTGATCAAGGGCTGCAGGGATTGCATTGTTCACGTCCGCCTCAATCAGCTTTATGTCCGCCTGCTGCAGGTCCATCATTTCTTGCGCTATAAGCCAGTCAATCTTAATACCTAAAGCCTGTACTTGTTCCGCAGTATCAGCGCTAACAATAACGGTAGGGCTCCATTCCAGCAGTTGCCCTAATTGTTCGTCGTCAAGGTTATCCAACCCGGCTACCAGTAATGCGGGTTCCTGTTTTTCGCGTACAATGTGGTGGGAGGACATGGTTAGTTATTAAAGATTGGTTGAGTGATCAGTGCTTGCCGCAATTGTATCTCTAAGCTCAAAGTAAATTGCATACAAAAAGCTATCCGTTAAATGAATAGCTTTTTGTATGCTTTTGGCTTAAACTTATTTCCTGCGCCCAAATATGCGCAGTAAAAAGAGGAACAGGTTCACAAAATCAAGGTATAGGGATAATGCACCCATTAACGCCAGCTTTTTGCCGGTGGCATCGCCGTACTCAATACCTTCACCAATGCGTTTTAATTTTTGTACATCATAAGCGGTTAAGCCGGTAAAGATAGCCACCCCAAAGAAACTCATTACGTATGAGAACTGCTCGCTGTGCAAAAACATATTGATAACGCTGGCAATAATAAGCCCGATAAGTGCAATGAATAGCAATGAACCGAATTTGGTCAGATCGGTTTTGGTAGTGTAACCGGCAACTGCCATTACGCCAAATAACACTGTAGCAGTTATAAATACATTTAATACTGATACTGCCGTGTAAATAGCCAGTATCACCGAAAGGCTTATACCCAATACAGCTGCATATACAATAAATAGTACCGCAAGCACAGGGTAAGCTATCCGGTTAAAGCCAAAGCTTATCAATAGTACAAAGGCCAGGGGAGAGAACATTGCAACCATACCTAAACCGGTTAGCCCGCCGGTAAGCGGATCAAATATATAGCTGCGCAAAACTTCATCAGTGCCAAACTCATAGGCCATAAATGATGAGATTGCCAGCGCTGCAAACATCCATAAAAATACATTGGCTAAAAACTTGCGCGACGCGGTCTGCTCGTCGTCCATTTGTATAACACTCTGGTAAGAGTAGTCATTATTCTTAATTTCCATTTTTTATTCTTATTTATTTTATGACTGATTTTTGTATATAAAGTTACGTTTTCTCACTTAATTTAGTTTAAACGCTTTGTCATCTGTTCTTCAACTTTCTTAAATACCTGTACAGGCTTCAGGCTGCGCCAGCCCAGATTGTTAAGAGCACCGCCAAAATTAATAAAGTAATCGATATTGCTGTGCTTAAATTCATTAACTACGTGTTCCTGAAAATTTACCCCGGCTATCCAGCCATCCTCCACCTCCTGAAACCACTCCTCGTAATAACAATCGTCCGAGGCATGGAAGTTCAGCACATTTTCCCCTATCAGCACAAATTTGTTTACACCCTGATCTATCATTACGTCAAACAGTTCACGTTTCATCAGCATAATATCGTTGTTAATGGCATCGTTCCATTCGCCTATAAACTCAATAATGCTGTAGCCCCGCTCGTAATCAACAAAAAGTATTTTAAGGTACAGCGTATTTGACCCAAACGAATCCCATTGCGGGTGGATCAGATAGTTATACACCTGCTTATCAAACTCAAACTCATTATATTGGGTAGAATAAAATGGAGATTGCATATCATCTGCCGCAACATAATCATCCCTCCACCTGTAATATGGCTCTATCTCGTGCATTGTTAATAATGTGCATATAAATAAATGTGCATGTGCAAAATATCTATCTGTCTTTTTTAAATTTGAAATTGTTCTTACTCACACAAATGCATATCCCCGCATTTGTACATTACTTTAAACCATCTACCGCTTTTCTAACGCTCCCATGCTTCCTTAGCAATTCCGTAGCGGCGTTTTCATCCAGCCCCGTTTCATCCATTATCATTTTTGTGCCCCTATACACCAGTTTATTATTGGTTAATTGCATATCTACCATTTTATTGCCTTTCACCCGGCCAAGCTTTATCATCACGGCGGTGCTCAGCATATTCAGTGCCATCTTTTGTGCGGTGCCCGCCTTCATCCGGGTAGATCCGGTTACAAACTCCGGGCCTGTTACTATCTCAACCGGGTATTGCGCTTCGGCCGCAACCGGGCTGCCGCTGTTACAAACAATGCAACCGGTAGCTAAACCTGCTTCATTAGCTTTTTTTAATCCGCCAATAACATAAGGAGTTGTGCCTGATGCGGCTATGCCAACTACTACATCCTTATTGTTAATATTATACCCAAGCATGTCTATCCAGGCCTGTTGGGCATCATCTTCGGCAAATTCAACGGCTTTGCGTATAGCGCCGTCGCCTCCGGCAATAATGCCTATCACCCAATCAAACGGCACCCCGTAAGTTGGCGGGCATTCCGATGCATCAACCACACCCAACCGGCCGCTGGTACCGGCGCCAATGTAAAATAACCTTCCGCCGGCCTGCATACGTTCCGCCACTGCATTAACCAGCAATTCCAGTTGGGGAAGCGCTTTTTCAACCGCAAGGGCCACTGTTTTATCCTCGTTATTAATATGGCGCAGCAGTTCTGCCGCGGTCATTTGTTCCAGGTTATCGTATTTTGATGCCGTCTCGGTAGTTAATCCCATCGGTGATATCTTATACAAAAATCAGGAAAAAATAAGATAATTATGCAAACGCCAGTAAAAATTATAGGCTGTGGGGCACAATGTATAACTTTGCACCATCAACAAATGAAACGGACGGCTGCTATTATCTTCAGGTCAATTATACTGTTATTAACCGGTATTGGTATTGGCTTGGCCATCAGTAATGATAACCTTTGGGGCAGCCATAATTACGCAGGCAATAAATTGGAGCAGACCCTGCAACTGGTTAAGGACAAATATGTAGACACGGTAAACATTAACCGTTTTGAGGGCGAAACTATTAACGAAGTATTGCAGAACCTTGACCCGCATTCGCTTTATTTACCGCCCCAGCAGGCCCGGTCAATTAACGAACGCCTGGAGGGAGAGTTTAACGGCATAGGTATAGAATACCAGTTGCTGCGCGATACCATGTACGTTACGCAGGTTTACCCCGGCGGCCCGGCAGACAATGCCGGCATTAAAAATGGCGAGCGGGTGATCACGGTTAACGGTCAGCCTTTTTCCGGCAAGCATTTAACCGCAGTATATGTTAACAAAGTTTTAAAAGGCGAAAAAAATACAGTTATTGATTTGGGCCTGGCTGCCATGCACGGGAAGGCCGGTATTAGGCAATGCCACGTAACCCGCGGGCATGTTGACCTGAGCAGCCTGGATGCCGCCTATATGACAGCGCCGGGCACAGGCTATATTAAGCTAAGCAAATTTGCGGCTACATCCGATGCGGATTTTAAGGCAGCATTAGGCAAGCTGAAGGCACAAGGCGCACGGCAGTTAGTCATAGACCTGCGCGGTAATGGCGGCGGTTACCTGAGCGCAGCCACTTCCCTGGCCGATGAGTTTTTACCTAAAGGTAAACTGATTGTATATACCAAAGGCGTGCACGACCCTCGTACGGATTATTTCTCGTCAGACTCAGGCATGTTTCAACAAGGCAACCTGGCGGTGCTGATAGATGAGTATTCAGCTTCGGCCAGCGAAATACTGGCCGGCTGTCTGCAGGACCTTGACCGCGCAACCATCATTGGCCGCCGCTCGTTTGGTAAGGGGCTGGTGCAGGAACAGTTTCCGTTCCCGGATGGTTCGGCCATCAACCTTACCGTAGCCAGGTATTATACGCCTTCCGGACGGTCGATCCAAAAATCTTATAAGAACGGGGTGGAAAGCTACCACAATGAAATAGCCGACCGGATGCAAAAAGGAGAGCTGTATTCGGCAGAAAATACATTAAAGGACAGTTCGTTTCGCAAAGTATCGAATTATCATACATCCAGGGGGAAAAAGGTTTACAGCGGCGGCGGTATTATGCCTGATATTTTTATCCCGGCCGATACCAACATCAATACCCCTTTGATACAGGAACTGAACGAGCAGCAAATGTTTACAGCTTATATTGTTGATAAATTATACCCGGTGCTTAATAAATACCCTACCAGCAACGACTTTATAAGGAATTACCAGATCAGCGACAAAGATTTTTATGATTTTATAGTTTACTCCTCTGCCACAATCAGGGAAATGGATTCGCAGGAAATAAGGTTATCAAAAAACAGCATTAAGCGGTTGCTGAAAGCTTATCTGGGCCGTTTTGAATGGGGCGACAGTGCTTATTACCAGGTACTCAACAGCGATGATCCGGCGCTGATGAAAGCGGTTGAAATAGTAGCGCCTTCCCAACTATCCTTAAAGGGGAAGGAATAAGATATTCTTCATGGAATTTTTATTGACCGCTCCATTTAGGTGAAGGTTTGCTGGGGCCAGGCTATTTCCACATCATCCCCCATGGCATAACCCGTACACGTTAATACCCAGCCATCGGCCATATCGGCATCCGTCAGTACCTCATTCTCCGTCATTACTACTTTGCCGGCTTTGCATTTAGCTGCGCAGGTTGCGCATATGCCAGCACGGCAGCTATAGGGCAGGGGTATATTGTTTTGCAACGCAGCCTGCAATATGGATTGGTTTTCGCCGGCTGTAATATCGTGTGTTTCGCCGCCAAAAATAATCCTGATCCTGTGCGGCGCAAAGCCTGTTTTAGTCCCACCAACGGCGATAGTATCCAGTACAAAGTTCTCTTTACGGATTTTATCTGCATGGATACCCATATAAATGAGCGTAAGGCGTACCATCCGCATGTAATCAAAAGGGCCGCATAAATAAAATACAGCAAACTCCAAATTATATTGCGCATACTGCCGTACCAGTTGCTCGGCCACAATGTTGTTTAAACGCAGGCCATTATCGCTAAGTAAATGGACAATGTTTAACCGGGCGGGGTGTTGCTGCTGTAAAATATCAAGCACGGCTTTAAACAAAATGCTGCCGGCATTGCGGTTACTGTAAATAAGGTGCAATTTGCTTTGACCCTGGCGGTTCAAAACATACTTTAACTGCGATAGTACAGGCGTTATGCCGCTGCCTGCAGCAAAAAAGAACAAATCTTTATCCTTCCTGTCATCTTCATCCATTACAAACCGGCCGGCGGGCCCAACCGCCTGCCAAACATCGCCTGTTTTAGTATGGCTTAGTAAAAAGCGGGATAGTTCGCCATTAGCGATACGCTTAATGGTAATGGCCAGCAGCTCCTCGTCTGGTGATGAACTGATGGAATACGATCGCCGTAATTCTTCGTTATGGTGATGGAATACCAGGATAATAAATTGCCCGGCTTTATAACTGATCTTGTTATTGTTTGCTTCGCGCAGGAAAAACGTTGCAGTATCAGGGGCTTCCCATTTTATAGTTTCAACCCTTAGCTGAAGCATAGCTCAGGGGCGTAAAACCAGTTTGCCGAATTGTGATGAAACGCCCATTTTATCAATTGCTTTTTTTGCATCGGCCAAGGCAAAAACTTCATCAATAACAGGTACTATCCGGTGTTGCGTTACAAAGGTTATCATGCCTTTAAAATCATCATCATTGCCCATAGTGGTGCCAATAATCTGCAACTGTTTCCAAAATATTTTGCGGCCATTAAGCGGGGGCGTATCGCCCATGGTGGCGCCAAACGTAACAATCCTTGCGCCGGGGTTACACAGATCGAGAATTTTGTCAAAGCCCTCGCCAAGTACACTGTCAATTACTACATCAAAGCCAACGGCTAATTGCTGCAATTGTTCGGCCCAGTCCTGCGCTTTATAGCTTACCCCGGCGCTGGCTCCTAATTGCCGCGCCTGTTCAATCTTTTCGCCTGTGCCTGATGTTACGAACACCTGGCAGCCTGCCGCAAAAGCATATTGCAATGCTAATGTGCCGGTGCCGCTGCCTACACCTATAATTAAAACTTTATCGCCTTTTTTTGCCTGCCCTTTAGTAAACAATGCGCGGTAGGCGGTCAACCCTGCCAGGGGCAACGCTGCCGCCTGTTCCCAGTTCAGGTGTGCGGGTTTAGGGTAAAGGTATTCTGCGCGGGTTTTTACATATTCGGCGAAGGTACCGTCGTCCGGCAGGCCCAGAATTTTAAAATCCTTACCCTGAAAATCAGGCGAATTACCCCAGTTGTTGGATGGGTTTATAATAACCTCTTTACCTACCCAATCTTTATCTGCATCGCTGGCCGCCTTTGCTGCAATGCCTGCACCGTCGGCCCCTAAAATGGTAGGGTATTTAATGCCTGCATATTTACCTATGGTTATCCAGTAATCGCGCCGGTTAAGCGCTGCGGCCTTTATCTGTACCAGAACTTCGCCGGGTTGCAGCGTTGGTTCGGGCACGTCTTTATATACTACCGGATTTTCCTTTGATTCAAGTACAATTGCTTTCATAAATAATTAATAGCTGCCAAATACTCCGGAAGCAAAGTTTTCAAGCCTCCTCTCTGGAGAGATATTTAAAGGAGCTTATCAAACAAAAAAGCGGCCCAGATCCCTGAAGCCGCTTTGTGTATAAATGTTGTTAAGCCATAGCTTTGTTATAAAGCTCGCTTACATGGGTCCAGTTAATTACGTTCCAGATTGCAGTTAAGTAAGCCGGGCGCATATTTTGATATTTCAGGTAATAAGCGTGTTCCCAAACGTCTATACCCAAAATTGGGGTGCCCTTTACTTCGGCAATGTCCATTAATGGGTTATCCTGGTTAGGGGTGGAGCATACGGCCAGCTTTTTGTCGGGTGTAACTATCAGCCATGCCCAGCCCGAACCAAACCGGGTTGCGCCAGCATCAGATACTTTGGTCTTCAACTCGTTAAATGATCCAAAAGTGGTTTTTATCGCATCGGCCAATGCACCGGAAGGCTCGCCGCCGCCGCTTGGCGAAAGCAACGTCCAAAACATGGTATGATTGTAATGGCCGCCGCCGTTATTGCGTACCGCCGGCGGAAACTTGGATATGTTTTTAATAATATCGTCAATGCTGCTGCTGGCTTCGGGCTTGCCTTCCAAAGCTTTGTTCAGATTGGTAACATAAGCCTGGTGGTGCTTGCCATGGTGAATTTCCATGGTCATTTTATCAATGTGCGGTTCCAGGGCGTCGGTAGCGTAAGGTAACGCTGGTAATTCAAATGCCATAACGGTTATTTTTAAGGTTAAATATCAAATATACAGCGCAAATATAACCTATCAGTACACGTTTTGTTCTACTTAAATGTCAAAGTTTTTGCCATCGGCTACAGGAATATCAATGATGCACATAAATAAAATTTACGACTGTGAAATTAATGGCTAAACTATGTAAGTATAAGAGAAAGTTAACAAGGTGGTTTCTCTGCAGGGCGGTGTCTTATCGTATCATTTTGGCAAACACCATGTTAAAACGGTTAGTTGTTGCATCGCAATAAAATTTTATGTTATCTTAAATAGTTGGTAATGTGTTGATTAAGAGGATTTAATTAGCAGGCATAATTTTAGCCGCCCTAATCATCAATATAATCGCATAATTATGTTTGCAGATAGTTTTGGTTACATCCTGATCTTTTTGTTTACCCTGGCATTGGCCTATCCGCTTGGCTTATACATGAAAAATGTATATCAGGGCAACAAAAGCCTGCTTGATTTTTTAACGCCAGTTGAAAATTATCTGTTTAAAGTATGCCAGATAGATCCTAAAAAAGCAATGAACTGGAAAAACTACCTTATTGCTTTATTTATAATTCAGCTGGTTTGGCTGGTACCTGCTTTTATTGTATTGATGCTGCAAGGCAGCCTTTTGCTTAACCCGGCGCACATTCACGGTATGGAATGGACGCTGGCCTTTAATACGGCCATAAGTTTTTTAACCAGCACCAACTTGCAGCACTATGCGGGCGAAACCGGCGCCAGTTACCTTACGCAGATTGCCGTATTAACTTTTTTACAATTTATGAGCGCAGCTACCAGCCTTGTTGCGGGCGTGGCTGTAGTACGGGGATTAACAGCCGACCCCCATACCGGCATAGGTAATTTTTTTAATGATCTTGTTAAATCGCTCACCCGTATTTTGTTGCCTTTATCAATTATAATTGCCATATTATTTATGGCGAAAGGCATGCCCATGACGTTTAAAGGCCCGGCCCGTATAGTTACCCTTCAAGGCGATACGCAACAGGTGGCTAGGGGCCCGGTTGCTGCTATGATACCCATTAAAGAACTGGGATCAAACGGAGGCGGCTTTTTTGGAGCCAATGATGCCCATCCCTTTGAAAACCCTGACTTTAGCACATTTATTATACACTTTGTTATTGTTTTACTTTTGCCAATGGGCTTTGTTTTTTTTATAGGGCTTTATTTAAAGCAAAAAAAGTTTGCCTGGATGTTATTCGGCGTTATGTCTGCCGGCCTGTTAATGCTGGCTGTCCCGATAATGAAACAGGAAGCCAACGGAAACCCCCGTTTAACCAGGTTAGGGATTAGCCCAGGCACTGGTAACATGGAAGGCAAGGAAGTGAGGTTCGGTGTTAATTATTCAGCGCTTTATTGCGCCGAGAATATAGCAGTGCCAGCCGGTACAGTAGCATCTGTGCATGATAGTTATATGCCGCTCTCAGCTGCTGCCATGTTAACCGGGATGCAGGTTGATGCCTTTTTTGGAGGTTTGGGCACCGGGTGGATCAATATGCTGATGTACCTCATTATTGCCGTATTTATTGGCACTTTAATGATTGGCCGCACACCCGAGCTGTTTGGAAAAAAGATAAGCGCTAAAGAAATGCAGGTAGCAGTATTGGTTAATGTGTTGCAGCTATTGGTGCCATTGGCGCTGGCAGCGGCAGCCTGTTTTATTTACAACCACAAAAGCGGCGGCGGCAATAGCCTGGGGTGGCTAAGCAATAAGGGGCCGCACGGCTTCACTACTATGTTATATGAGTTTATATCATCTGTAGCAGGTAACGGGTCAAATTTTGGCGGCCTGGGCAATAATACCATTTTCTGGAACATTAGTACTGCGTTGGCCATGTTGTGCGGCCGGTTTATTCCTATTACAGGCGCATTTATGATAATAGGTACCATGCGGTCAAAAATGTATATACCCGCATCAAACGGTACGTTACGGACTGACTCAGTTACCTTTGCTGTGTTCCTCTTTGCTATTATACTGGTAATTACCGTACTATCCTTATTTGTGCAATTTATGGTAGGGCCAATTAATGAGTATTTTAATTGATCTATGAAAGTGTTCAGTTAGTTTAACAAACATCAATTTACTGTTCAAAAATTCTTTACAGGTTAAGATTTCACCTGAAACAGGCAGCATTATAAACCGGCAGTAAGTGATCATCTTACTTCATTACCCATTTAGTGTATAGTTTTGCATGAGGCGCACAGTTGTGTGATATAGTTGTAAGAGTTATACAGTTAACCGATATATTTAACAAATGATATATTATATATATGCTTAAAAGCCCATTTATCCCTCTAATTATTAATTTATATTTAATAGGATAATTAAATTAATTACTTCGTCAAATAGTAGGGGTATCATATCAGTAATAATTAGATGATTTAGTGTATGTTTTTTGAAGAAAAGAAGTTTAATCATTAATTAATTATTATTTTTATAAAAAAAGCTCTTATTTATAAAATAAAATCATTTTTTAAATTTTTTACTTAGTTAATAATTAAGTTTGCAATTATATAATTGTTATTTTTAATTAATTGTTATTATATGAAGAAATTATTACTAATTCTAAGTATTGCAATGAATTTATTTGGCTTTAACCACGCCAATGCTCAGGGCAATAAAATTGCGGGAAAGGTTGTAAGTGCAGATGATGGCCAGCCTTTACCCGGCGTATCTGTTGTGATACAAGGTAGCACTAAAGGCGTTCTGACAGACGGTGACGGCAACTTCATCATAACTGCTCAGCTTGGACAAACGCTTAGATTTACTTACGTAGGTTATGTTCAGCAATCAGTTGTGATCAGCAACGCAACTGTTCCCGTTATTAAATTAGCAATTAACGCTAAAGAGTTAACAGAAATTGTTGTACGAGATACTTACGGTACCCAATCGGCAAAAGCCTATACAGGTGCCGCAGGTGTTGTAAAGGGCGAAGCCAATGAGAATAAGCCTTTTTCGACCTTCCAACAAGCTATGCAAGGCGAGCTGGCCGGTGTGCAGGTTACTATTAACAGCGGCCAGCCGGGCGCTAACAATTCTGTGCGTATTCGCGGGCTTAGTTCATTAAGTGCTACACAGCCGCTCTACGTTATTGATGGTATGTTTGTATTATCAGGCGATTTGTCAAGACAAGCATCTACATCTAATGCCTTATCTGGTTTAAACGAAGATGACATAGAAAGTATTACTGTTTTAAAAGATGCTGCCGCTACAGCTATATATGGTTCACGTGCATCGGCAGGAGTAATTGTTATTAACACCAAAAAAGGCAAATCCGGCAAAACTCAGGTACGCTTTGACGCAGAATATGGCTTAACCAATAATATTCCGCTGCCCGCTGCCGGTCAATTACTAACACCGGATCAATACCGCAGCGTTTTCAATACTGCTTTTCAAAATTATTATCAAAATCAGGG
>CAZZVY010000015.1:0-26863 GCA_964657585.1 uncultured Mucilaginibacter sp.
TGATTAGTGCTTAAAGGTTAGGTTTATTATGTTGTGCGGCTAAGGATGATGTTATAATATCAATAACTTGTAATTACATATTGGCTGCTGCCTATAAGTAATAATCAGTTACTGATACGTAAGGCCGGAGCATCAAAATAATTTCGTATGGCCTTAGCCTGCTTTAAATTCACAATTTCCAATAGTTCAGTTTCGGTAGCTTCCTTTATTTTCTTTACCGATTTAAAATACTTCAGTAATTTATCGGCTGTTACCTTACCAATGCCGGGTATAATATGCAGTTCGGTTACCAGCGTGCTTTTGTCGCGTTTTTTGCGGTGCGCGGTTATACCAAAGCGGTGTGCCTCGTCCCTCAGTTGCTGAATTATCTTTAACGTCTCGGACTTTTTATCCAGGTACATTGGGTACTGGTCGCCGGGATAAAACAATTCTTCCAGGCGTTTGGCAATGCCAATTATTGTTACCTGGTTTTCAATCCCCAATAACTTTAGGCTTTTAAGGGCCGACGATAGCTGCCCCTTGCCGCCATCAATAATTATTAGCTGAGGCAGTTCGGTCCCTTCCTCCAGCATGCGCCTATAACGGCGGAAAACGGCTTCTTCCATCGTAGCAAAGTCATTTGGGCCTTCTACTGTTTTTACGTTGAAAAAGCGGTAGTCTTTTTTGGAAGGTTTGGCATTTTTGAACACTACAATGGCTGATATGGGAAATTTGCCCTGAAAATTAGAATTATCGAAGCATTCGATATGCCGGGGCAACTGGTTCATCCTCAAATCCTTCATCATTTGCGTAAGCAGGCGGTCGGTTTTAATATCCGGGTTTAGCCTTTCATACTGGTCTATCCGCTCTGTTTTAAAGAAGATCACGTTTTTTTGAGAAAGGTCCAGCAGTTTTTTCTTTTCGCCCAGTTTTGGGACTGTAAATTTAATTGCCGGGTCATCTAACTCAATATCAAACGGTACAACGATCTCCTTGGACTGGCTGTTAAACCTCGTCCTGAACTCGGATATAGCAAAGCTTAGCAGTTCCTCATCACTTTCATCCAGCTTCTTTTTCAGCTCGATGGTTTGGGTTTGGGTTATAGTGCCGTTCATAACCTTCAGGAAATTCACAAAGGCATATTTTTCTTCGGATGCAATGCTGAACACATCTATATCCGTAATAGACGAATTTACTACGGTTGATTTGCTTTGGTAATTTTCCAGTACATCAAACTTGCGTTTCAGCCGGTGGGCCAGTTCAAAATCAAGATTAGCAACGGCGGCATCCAGTTCTGTCTTCATGTTTTTAACAACCGATGCGGTTTTGCCATTCAATATGTTGATGATCTCTTCCAGGTTGCGGTTATAATCTTCCTCAGTCTGATAATTTTGGCAAGGGCCTTTGCAATTGCCTAACTGATATTCCAGGCAAACCTTAAATTTACCGGCGTCAATATTTTGCCGGGTAAGCGGCAGGTTGCAGGTACGCAGTGGATAGGTTTCGCGTATCAGGTCCAGTATGGTATG
The DNA here is from genome assembly GCA_964657585.1 of uncultured Mucilaginibacter sp. Classification (GTDB taxonomy): domain Bacteria; phylum Bacteroidota; class Bacteroidia; order Sphingobacteriales; family Sphingobacteriaceae; genus Mucilaginibacter. Next base: position 1,509 of record CAZZVY010000015.1, read on the forward strand.
CATCATCCCTACCGAACCATAAGGCCCCAGATATTTGGAACCATCACGAATGATCTTACGAGTCCAGAAAATACGTGGGAAACTCTCATTTTTAATGATGATCCAGGGATAAGTTTTATCATCTTTTAAGTTGATATTGTAACGCGGCTGGTGCTTTTTTATCAGACTGTTTTCCAGCAGCCAGGCATCTATCTCGGTATCTACAATGGTAAAGGTGATATTACGTATTTTAGATACCAGCACCCGCGTTTTTGCATTTACCTGGTTATCCTTAATAAAATAGGAAGCAACCCGGTTCCGCAGATCTTTGGCCTTGCCAATATACATCAGCTCATGATGGCTGTCCCAATACTGGTATACCCCGGGTTTATGCGGTATCTTTTTTAGTGCTTCTTTGTAATCGAATGTCATTAGATCATTGAGTCATTAGGTCATTATCGTTAGGACGATCCATTTTTTACCTATGAATTTGATATAAATATTAAGCTTCAAATGTATGGTTTCCAATTTGGTTAATAGTTCTTCGTATTGTAAAACTGAGATCAAACCTCTTTTAACCGATTTTCTGAGCCAGCCTTTGGTTTCAATGATTGACCCCGGCTGAAATAGCAAAAATTCTTATTCTCCTTATAATGGAATCTACCAAAGCCTTCCGCAATATATGCACTTATTGAATCAGCTGATCTGACAAATAGCTTTCCAACGGTATCTTTAGCAAACCATTCCCACGCAGTTACTAACTCCCATATCTCGTCAGCAAAAATCTCTGACAACTGATATATTTCCAGGTCTTCAATCTACAACAAATTCGAGATATTATTTATCTTAATGACCAATGACCCAATCAAAATCCCAGCTTCTTATCCTGTACAGCGGTGCCCTGCTGCGGATTATAAGCGCTGCAATCGGTAATTATATCAACCCCGGTTGATGGTTTTACAAAGTCCACATTCTTTTTAATACCAAGCGCTGTGTTTGCATATACCTTTTGCATATACAAGGCAAAAATAGGCAAAGCCGTATTAGAACCTTCGCCGGTACGGGTTGAAAAGAAATGAAAATCCCTGTCTTCGGCGCCGGTCCATACGCCGGTTACCAGTTGCGGGGTTATACCTATAAACCAGCCGTCCGAATTATCATTGGTGGTCCCCGTTTTGCCGCCTATTGGATTGGTTAAGTGGTAACGCCATTTTAACCTTGTACCTGTACCTTCCTCAATAACGCCTTTAAGCATGGTGGTCATTACCCAGGCAGTTTGCGGATTTAATACCTGCACTACTTTGGTATGCTGCGTATATAAAGTATTTCCGTTCTTATCGGTTATCCTTAATAACCAGGTAGGCTCGGTCCAGGTACCCTGGTTGGCAAATATGCCGTAAGCGCCGGTCATATCAAAAACGCTGGCAGCAAAAACGCCCAGACAAATAGAAGGATATGGGCCCACGTAGCTTGTTACGCCAGCCTTTTTAATCAGCTGCATAACTGGTACAGGTGTAACCTCTTTCATAATGTGGGCAGTTACCCAGTTTTGAGATTTGGCCAGCGCGGTATGCAGTGTGATAGAACCTGGTTCCGTATCGAATGAGGCCGGGCACCAAGGCGGGCCATAGCCTTTAATAGTATCCGGTACATTATCAACCTGGTCACACGGAGAAAAACCACCAGACTCAATAGCATAAGCATACGTAAAAGGCTTCGCGGTCGAGCCAACCTGCCTCGCACCTTGTTTTACCTGGTCATATTTAAAATGATCAAAGTTGATACCGCCTACCCAGGCCTTAATATACCCGGTAGTTGGGTCCATACTCATTAAAGCGTTGCGCAACAACAATTTGGTATAAATTATGGAATCAATAGGTTTTATGGTAGTATCTACTTTACCATGAGGGGTATATAATTCCAGTTTGGTAGGGGTATTAAAATCCTCCTTAATTTCATCTTCAGATTTACCTTCTGTAACATCAAATTTATACCGGTCGGACCTATGCATACCCGTACTGATCAGCAATTTGTAGTTTTTAACCCTGCTTAGATCGTATCCCCGGTACTGATCGTTAAATTCCTTTTGGATAACAGGCAAATATTTAGCCTGGGCTTCCTCGGCATATTGCTGCATAGGGATGTTGATGGTGGTATATATCTTAAGGCCATCGCGGTCAAGGTCATACGGTGTACCGTCCGGCTTGGTTATCTCTTTATCTTTTAATATCGCCTGTATCTCTTTTTTAACCGAATTACGGAAGTATGGCGCTATACCCTCGCTTTGGTCAATCCGGTGAAAATTAAGACCCAACGGTTTTGCCTTAAATTCATCAGCTTGTCCATCACTCAAATAGTTCTCGGCAACCATACGGCTCAATACAAAGTTACGCCGGGCTAAAGATCTATCCGGATGCCGGATGGGGGAATAATAAGTAGTAGAGTTAAGCATACCTACCAGTAATGCAGCCTGGTCTGGTGTTAATTTATCCGGCGTTGTGTTAAAATAAGTGCGCGCTGCGGATTTAATACCAAATGTGTTATAGGCGCCAAAACTAACCGTGTTAAAATACATGGTTAAAATTTCTTCTTTGGTATACCTGCTTTCCAACTTTACGGCGGTCACCCACTCCTGTAGCTTTTGTATCACACGTTTAAACCCATGCTCACGTTTTACTGCCCCATATTCGTCGCGCGAGAACATATTTAAGGCCAATTGCTGTGTTATAGTGCTGCCGCCCTGTTTTTTGCCGATAAGATTATATAACACAATGGTAAAAACCCGGCTAAAATCAATACCCGAATGCTTGTAAAAACGGCTATCTTCAGTAGCTACCAAAGCATGTATCAGGTTAGGTGATAGCTGCGAGTAAGGTACATCAGAACGGTTTTGATAGTAATAAGTACCTAAGGGTGTTTTACCATCATCAGATATTATTTCAGATGCCTGGTTACTTTTAGGGTTTTCCACATCCCGGTAGGATACCGGTTCGCCGATTACACCAGCACCTACCGCTATAAACAGTAAAACAACAATAGCAAAACCGCCAATAACTATTTTCCAGATGGTGCGGTTATATCTTCTGATATCCTGCGGCGGAAGCTTAACTATCATAAATGCTAATAATTTTTCTGATAGAAGTCGATGTAACTGTCTAACATTTTTTTGTCGGCTAATTTATTCAGATTTTCCTGCGTTATGATAAAAAACATGTATTTGTTTGCGGGAACCTTCATTATCTGCGGCATCAGCGGGATAATGGCCCGGGCATAATCCTTAACGGCAGTTAAACTATAAAAACGCCCCACGTATATCAGCTGGTTATCATCGCCTACGGCGGTAAGCTGGTGCGCTATGGCGTTGCCTGCATAATTGGCCCGGTTAAATTGCCCTATGCCAAACCGCGATGACGCCAGGTTAACTGTAGCCGTGCTTACATTTACTACAAAGTAATAGTTGGTGCTGTCTCTTAAAGAGAAGACGGAATTATTGATTACCGGGTTATTGGTTATGGCATTAGCTGGTTTTGCTGGGCTATTTGTTACAACAGGTGTTACTGCCGGCGGCGACACCGGTTTTAACGCAGTGTAAGCCTGCGGCGCATTTGGCTGAACCTGTTGTTTCGGTACGGGCTGACTAACCGCAAGCTGCTGTGGCACCGTTGCAGGTATAAAGGGTTCTTCGTTCGGATCATTATCTACCAGCGCAAACTCGCGGGCGGCCATCTTTTGTTTGTTGGCTTCGATATACACAATGTGCTGATTGATAAGCGGAGTGATCAGCCGGTCATTAGGGTATTTGTTGGTAACCGCCAGTAATTCATCTCTGAAGGGTTCCAGTTTTTCCTGGTGACCGTTGGATATGGCCCCCAGGTACGCTAATTGCGCCGATAAGGCATTATTAGGATAGACCCTTAACAAGCTATCGGCCTTTTCTTTCACCTCGGCATATTTATGCTTGGTATACAGGTCATACACATGGTTGTACTGGGCGTTCAGCTCCACATCCCTGGTATCCATCTTTTTGCTGTAATCCGGGTCCATAATTACCTTTGCATAAAGGTTGCCGGGATAATTTTTCAATATCAGGTTTTTGTATTCCTCTGATTTTGCCGGGTTGATATCGCTGTACAAACGGTAAAGATTGTAATACACTGCCGGTTTATTAGGATCATTAGGGTAACGGTTCAATATATCCTCGTAAGCGGCAATGGCTTCTTTTTTGTCGCCCAGGATATCACGGTAAAAATTAGCAATGTCGGTATATGCATTATATATCCGCTGGTTGGATTGATCGAGTTTTTGCGGCGTTAGCGGTATATTTTGAACCAGGCTTTGCCGATAAAACCCTGCCGATATATCGTCGCTGCTTTTTTGTGCCTGCTGCGGCACAGCGTCAGGGTCGGTACTTAATGCGCCCGATGTATTTGCCGTTATATCGCCGTCGGTGCGTTTGCTGCGCCGCCAGTTATCTTCCAGTTTGCGGTTGCCCCAAACCCGTTTAAAATCGGTAAAACCCTGGCTTATGGAGTTGGCGTTGTAAAAGTAAAAGCTGCTGGTGCCGCCCGTATTGAGGCCCTGCCCGTTAGCATTATTATAAGCGTTGTTTAAAGGGTCGGGCCCGGCGCTTAAGGCTGCTGCCTGTGCCTGCAGGGTATGCCTGGCTACCATCTCATCAATACGTTTGGCACGGTCGGCCTCGTTAAGTTTGGCCAGGGTTTGTAAAGTGTCTTCATGGCTAATGAGCTGCAGCCTGTCGGCTAATACCTGCAGGTTGTTGCTCTTTCTTTGTATCAGCGTATAATCCGGGTAATTGGGCGATAGGTTGGTTAATGTACTATCGTAATATTTTTTAGCCTTTACATAATCGCCCTTATTTTTAAAGCTGATGTCGGCCAGGCGCAGGTAAGCCAGGCCTTTCTGGTTCTGGTTTTTAGTGCTGTACCTTACCGATAGCTGCAGGTTTTTAATAGCATTATCAATATCGTTATCTGCCAGGTATAACAGCGCCATCTGATAATAAATCTGGTCAATAAAGTCGGCATTTTTATCATCGTGCAGCAGTTCACGCAAGCGGCCCATACGGGTAAGGCTGCGGTTCGCTTTCGTATCTTCCAGCCGTATACGGTTAAGGTCGGCATTAAAGGCCAGCTCAAACGGGGCATTGCTTTTTACTACGCTGGTGTAATTTTTATAAGCATCCTGCGGTTCTTTATTCAGTTCCTGCAGTTGGGCCAGCAGGAAGGTCCAGCGCAGGCGCTGCCTTTTACTGCCGGCATATTTAACCGCCAGTTTGGCCATCGTTTCGGCTGGGGTGTATTGGGCCGCATCAACATGGTATTGTAAAGCCGTAGCGTATACATCGGCAGTAATATTTTTTTTAGGGTTAACATGCTGCAGTGCAGAGTCTATCAGCGTTTTAGCCTGTGGTAACTGGTTGAGGTTTAATAACGACCGGGCCTCCCAAACACGCGCTTCCTGTACCAGGTCCTCATTTTTAGGATAAGAGAGGGTTACATATTTAAAAAACTCCGTAGAATTGAAATAATGTCCGTATAAAAAATTGGCCTTGCCTAAAACCAGGTAGGCATCGCCTATGTAATGGCTTTGCTCCTTAGTGCTGATAATGGTATTCGCCTTGGTGATGGCGGCATCCAGTTCCTTATCGGCAGCGGCGGTATGTGCGGTTGTATCCGGGTAAACGCTCAACAGCTGATCATAGGCATCAATATATCCCGCCTCATAAATTTCCTGTTTCTGACGCAGCAGGTCATTGGCATTAAAAAGGATATTATAATGCGCAGTGAGGTTTTGCATGGCCCGGTTAAACTTTGTTTCTTTTTCAAGCGCACAACCGGCCAGCAATGACAGAAGTATTACTGCGATTATAATAGAACCTACGGAAAAGTACTTCAAAATTTTTGATATTAATACAACGATTCCAATAATTTTTTAAGTGCTTTCAAACTGAAATCTGACTGTTCAGACTTAGCATAGATATTTTTTCTTGCATATTTAATGTTCGGCTGGTAACAACCTTTTGATCTTATTAGAAAAAGTATTGTTAAGCCAGGTATAAATTAATATACTTAAACGGATAACTTCCCTTAATCGTTCAGTAATTGGTTATTTTACTGCCTTTCGTTGATTCCATTAAACCAACGCTAATTTACTAACATTATGCAATAGGTTTTAATAAATTTGCAGATGGATAAAAACGAAGAAGACGATTTGGATAATACCGGCAGCAACTATGCGAAATTTACCGGGCTGGCTTTTCAGATGATCGCAATTATTGGGATTTTGGCCTACGCAGGCTACAAAATTGATGAGGCGGCAAAACACAATGTAAAATGGGTTACGGCAGCAATGGCTTTGGCCGGTGTATTTATATCACTTTACCTTGTAGTAAGATCTGTAAAAAATTGAAACTATCAGCCTTAATTATCAGCTATCTTTTATTTATGGCGATTGCAGCTATGCCGCCTGCGATACTTATATATTGCGGTCAAACCGAATATATTATTACGAAATTCTGGATATTATTCGGTTATGTTTCGGCTTTGACACTACTTGTTATTATAGCGGTAACTGTGGCACAAAAAACAAATACGGAGGCAGGTGCCCCTGCTTTTTTAGCTGCAACCACTGTTAAAATATTGAGTACACTGTTTTTTTTATTGATTTTTTTGCGAAAGAACCATGTAAACAAGCTTCCGTTTGCAGCCGATTTTTTTTACATATATTTATTAAATACGCTCTTTGAAGTTTATAGTTTGTTGCGTAACTTGCGCAACCAAAATTTAAGGTAGAAAACTTCATTTAGATGTATAACGGCTCGGTTTTGAACTTAAAAAAAAATAAACTTTCGCTTTTTTATGCGCTTTTTGTAATGCTGGCCGCATTTCCTTTTGGCGGGTTTTCGCAGGATACCAAGCCTGGTAGCGCCCAAAAGGCCTTCGATCCCAAAGATATAATATTTGAACACATTGGCGACTCGCATTCATGGACAATGCTTGGTAACCACTCGCTTGCGCTTCCTGTTATTTTATATACAGATAAAGGCCTGGAAATATTTTCGTCGGCAAAAATAAAATCAGTCGAAAAGGATGGTGAGGAAGTGATGAACCCTTATCAGGGACAGTATTATACCTATGCCCTGGTTAAGGATAAGGTGAAAGTGCTCGGTGCCGGCGGTAAGGTTGATGAGGCTGCAAGTAAAAAAATCTGGGATTTTTCTATCACCCGTAACGTTGCCAGCATGTGGATGGGTATGATTATCCTTATACTGGTATTTGGAACGGTATCTGCTGCTTATAAAAAACGCGAGGGGAAGGCGCCTAAGGGTTTACAATCGTTCCTGGAACCCATCATATTATTTGTGCGCGACGACGTGGCCATCCCTAACATCGGCATTAAGCATACCAAATACATGCCCTTGCTGTTAACTATCTTCTTTTTTATCTTAATAAATAACCTGTTAGGTTTAATTCCCATATTTCCCGGCGGTTTTAATTTAACCGGTAACATTGCGGTAACGCTTACATTGGCGGTTATTGTTTTAATAGTTATTAATTTTGGCGCTAATAAATATTATTGGAAACACATATTTGCGCCTGATATTCCTTTTTGGCTGTACCCAATTATGGTGCCTGTGGAGCTGATAGGCATTATTTCAAGGCCGTTTGCATTAATGATCCGTCTGTTTGCCAACATAACTGCCGGCCACATTATCGTATTAAGTTTAATATCCCTGATATTTATCTTTAAAACCACCTGGATGGCAACTGTATCGGTACCATTTGTAATATTTATGGATACTATTGAACTGCTGGTGGCATTTTTACAAGCCTTTATTTTTACTATGCTTTCGGCTTTATTTATAGGTATGGCAGTTGACGACCATGCCCACGCCGCCGCCCATTAATTTTGAATTATTAATTATCTATATATACACGTTAAATTAACAAACAATGATTGGAATGATCGGAATGATTGCAGAAGCTGCCGCAAGCGCCGCTGTAAATCTTAGCAAACTGGGTGCAATTGGCGCAGGTTTAGCAGTTATCGGTGCCGGTATCGGTATCGGCCAAATTGGTGGCAAGGCTGTTGAAGGTATTGCCCGCCAGCCAGAAGCTGCTTCTAAAATCCAAACTAACATGATCATTGCTGCAGCCCTTGTAGAAGGTGTGGCTTTGTTTGCAGTGGTAGTTGCGTTGCTGTAACCAGTAAGGTAAGCAACTAAAAAGAAAACATTATCCCGGAGCGGTTGGCCCGGGATATGTTTAATTATTGAAATTAATATAGCTATATCAAACAAATATGGAAATTGTTCAACCCGCGATAGGTTTAGTTTTTTGGACAACCGTATCATTTTTAATTTTACTGTTTATTTTACGCAGGTTTGCCTGGGGGCCTATTTTAGGTGCGGTTACCGAGCGTGAACGTTCAATTGAAGAAGCCCTGTCAAAAGCCGAGGCTGCAAAAGAAGAAATGTCGCGTTTAACAAACGAGAATGAAGCCTTGTTAAAACAGGCTTATGCCCAGCGCGATGTAATTTTGGCCGAAGCCAAGCAGTTGAAGGACCAGATAGTTAACGAAGCTAAAGAAGCAGCCCACAAGGAAGGCGCACGTATGATAGAGCAGGCCCGCGTTGAAATTAATAACCAGAAGGCCATTGCCATGGCTGATGTTAAAAACCAGGTTGCTACCCTTTCTATTGAAATAGCCGAGAAAATATTACGCAAACAGTTTGAGGATGCCCGCAAGCAGGACCAGCTGGTAGCCGATCTTTTAAAGGAAGTGAAATTGAAATAGAGAATAGATAGTGGTGAATAGTTACCTTATTACAGCTTAATTTACCATTCACTAATCACAACTTACCAAAAATGTCTGAATTAACCGTTGCAACCAGATACGCCAAGTCATTGATAGACCTTGCACAAGAGCAAAAATCTTTAGAGCAGGTAAAAGCCGATATGGAAGTGTTTGTTCAAACGCTGAAGGCCAGTACCGAACTGCAGGCTGTTTTGCGTAACCCCATTATAGCGCATGTAAAAAAGAAAAGTATCCTGAACGCCCTTTTTGCCGGTAAGGTGAGTAAGGTAACCTTAGCATTTTTTGATATTATGGTAAATAAAAGCCGGGCAGAGATCTTATATCCCACTGCGCTGGAGTTTGTGAACCAGTATGATGTGATCAAAAACATTGTTAATGCATCCGTAGTATCGGCCGCGCCGCTATCTGCAGCCAACCTGCAAAAGCTTACTGAAGAGGTTAAGGATATTACCGGCGGCAATGTGGTACTAAAAACGAAAGTTGACCCTGATTTGATAGGCGGTTTTATATTGACCATTGGCGACCGGCAGATTGATACCAGCGTTGCAACCGATCTGAGAATAATAAAGAAGGAATTTGCCCACAGGGTAGTACATTAATTAAACTAACACTAAATAAATAACAGATGGTAGAGGTTAGACCAGACGAAGTTTCGGCCATATTGCGCCAGCAATTGTCGGGCTTTAAGTCAGCAACTGAATTAGAAGAAGTAGGCACCGTATTGCAGGTGGGCGATGGTATTGCCCGTGTTTACGGATTATCCAAAGTGCAATCGGGCGAGCTGGTTGAGTTTGACAACGGATTGCAGGGTATTGTATTAAACCTTGAAGAAGATAATGTAGGTGTGGTATTGCTGGGCGCATCAGAAGATGTTAAGGAAGGCGATACCATAAAACGTACCAATAAAATTGCCTCGGTTAAAGTGGGCGAAGGCATGCTGGGCCGCGTGGTAAATACCCTGGGCGAACCTATTGACGGTAAAGGGCCGATAGCAGGCCAAACATACGAGATGCCGCTGGAGCGTAAGGCGCCGGGTGTTATTTACCGGCAGCCGGTAACCGAGCCTTTGCAAACCGGTATTAAGGCTATTGATGCTATGATACCTATTGGTCGCGGCCAGCGTGAGCTTGTAATTGGCGACCGCCAAACCGGTAAAACTGCGGTTTGTATAGATACCATCATCAACCAGAAAGAATTTTACAATGCCGGTAAGCCGGTAATATGTATTTATGTGGCTTGCGGCCAAAAAGCATCAACAGTGGCCAACATTGTGCGTACGCTGGAAGAGAACGGCGCTATGGCTTACTCTATTGTGGTAGCGGCTAATGCATCGGACCCTGCGCCGACGCAATTCTTTGCACCATTTGCAGGCGCTGCCATCGGCGAGTACTTCCGCGATACCGGAAGGCCGGCACTGATCATTTATGATGATCTTTCCAAACAAGCCGTTGCCTATCGTGAAGTATCATTATTATTACGCCGGCCGCCGGGCCGCGAGGCTTATCCCGGCGACGTGTTTTACCTGCACAGCCGTTTGTTAGAACGTGCTGCAAAAATCAACGCCAATGATACTATTGCCCAGGCGATGAACGATCTGCCCGAGTCTATCAAACACCTGGTAAAAGGCGGCGGTTCATTAACAGCCTTGCCTATTATTGAAACGCAGGCAGGCGACGTATCGGCTTATATCCCAACCAATGTGATCTCTATTACTGACGGGCAGATATTTCTGGAATCAAACCTGTTTAACGCAGGTGTGCGCCCGGCTATCAACGTAGGTATCTCGGTATCACGTGTGGGCGGCAACGCGCAGATCAAATCAATGAAAAAAGTAGCTGGTACCTTAAAGCTTGACCAGGCGCAATACCGTGAATTAGAGGCTTTCTCAAAATTTGGTTCAGATCTGGATGCATCTACCAAAAGCGTAATTGATAAAGGCGCACGTAACGTTGAGATATTAAAGCAGGGCCAGTATTCGCCAGTACCGGTTGAAAAACAGGTAGCTATTGTATACATCGGCACCAAAAACCTGATGCGTAATGTACCGGTAAACAAGGTACGCGATTTTGAGGCCGAGTACACTACTCAGTTAGAAATGCGCTACCCCGAAGTATTGGCCGGGCTAAAAGCAGGCAAACTGGACGACAGCATTACCGGTGTACTGGAATCAGTAGCTAAGGAATTGTCGGGTAAGTATTAATTTAGATAATAGTGGGCAAGTGAGCAGTTAACACTGTTCACTATTCATTATTCACCACTCATAAAAGAATGGCTAATTTAAAAGAAGTAAGGAACAGGATAAAATCGGTAAGCTCCACGCAGCAAATCACCAAGGCCATGAAAATGGTTTCGGCTGCTAAACTGAAGCGTGCTACCAATGCTATAGTAGCTTTGCGCCCTTATGCCAACAAACTGGGTGAATTGCTGGGTAACCTGTCAGCCAGCCTGGAAGAAGGTTCTTCGCCCTTTTTGCAGGAGCGCGAGCCGGTACGTGTGCTGGTTGTGGTGGTAACATCAAACCGGGGGCTGGCCGGTGCGTTTAACACCAACGCCATTAAAACTGCCAATAACCTGATAGCTGAAAAATATGGCAGCCAGTTGGCTGCCGGCAATGTATCAATTATAGCTATTGGTAAAAAATCTCAGGAGTTTTATGAACGCCGCAGGTACAATGTAATAGGCAACAATAACGAAGTATACAGCGATCTTAACTTTCTTAACGTATCTAAGATAACAGAAGCCATTATGGACGGCTTTTTAAAGGGCAGATATGACAGGGTTGAGCTGGTATATAACCAATTTAAGAATGCCGCCATGCAGGTACTTACTACTGAACAGTTGTTACCTGTGCCCAGATCAGCAGCCAGCAAAGCAAATAATGCACCGACCGTTGATTATATACTTGAACCATCAAAGGAAGAAATAGTAAAGGAACTGATCCCTAAAAATATTAAGATACAGTTGTACAAGGCAGTGCTGGACTCTCATGCTTCTGAACACGGCGCCCGTATGACCGCCATGGACAAGGCTACCGACAATGCCGGCGAATTATTAAAAGCGCTGAAATTAGCCTATAATCAGGCCCGCCAGGCAGCCATTACTACCGAGCTTACCGAAATTGTAAGCGGTGCAGCGGCCCTGTCAGACGGATAAGCCCTGCCAGCTTTCAAAGCAGGTGTTAACGTATAGCAAATTATTATCTTAAATAAACCGGTTACTGGCCCCTTGTTAACCACGAGGGGCCTTTGAATAAAGTTTTATTGTAACCTACGGCAGACTCTTCGGTAGCTTAACCGTAAATGTAGCGCCCTTGCCCGGGCTTGATCTTACCTCTATTTCACCCTTATGTTTTTCAATGATACCAAACACGATGGACAGGCCCAGCCCGGTGCCTTCGCCAATATCCTTGGTAGTAAAAAAAGGGTCAAATATGTGTTGTTTTACATCATCGGTCATTCCTATACCCGTATCCGTTATCTCTATTACGATGTTATCTGGGTAATTGCGGGTAATGATGGAGATATACTCATTTTTACTTTCAACCTTTTTCGCTTTGATGGCCTGTATGCTATTATTGATAAGGTTTACCAGCAACTGGTTAATTTTACCGGGATAACAATTAAGCAGCGGCAGTTTGTCAAACACGGGCTTTATCTCAATACCGTAGGGAATGGTACTGCGCAATAATACCAGCGTAGCTAATATTGATCGGTTAATGTCAATAGGTTTAAGGGTAAGTTCATCAGTGCGGCTAAATGTGCGCAGGCTCTGTACAATCTCGGTAGTGCGGCTGGCGCCGTCCTCTATACCTTCCAGCAGGGTCATTACTTCCGCTTTTATAAAGTCTATATCAATATCACTGGCGTATTGCGCAGCCTTCTGGTGCAGCGTTGCATCAAAAGGGCTTTTTTCAAGCTCGCGGTAAATGGCAATCAGGTTAAATATCTCCTCAAAATCAAGGCGCAGCGGTTTAACATTGGCGCTTACAAAATTAATAGGGTTGTTTATCTCATGCGCTATGCCCGCAGTAAGCTGGCCCAGCGATGCCATCTTTTCGGTATCTATTAACTGCGTTTGTGTGGCCTTAAGGTTATCAATGGTTATTGATAAGCTGCGGTTGCTTTCAATAAGTTCGCGTGTGCGCTCTAATACCCGGTTCTCTAAAATAAAATTCTGACCGGTTATCAGGCGCTCGTTCTCGCGGGCAATGGCCAGGGCTACCGCCTGTGCTTCGTTATTTTGTTTACGGTAATAGTTGATACGATCGGCCAGCGCCACCGAGAACATAATCAGTTCAAACGCCGAGCTGTACAGGATAAGATTAGCCGTAAAATCGTTATAATGCAGCAGCCCTTTATTACGCGCTACTGATGCCAGTATAGTAATAAAGAAAAGCCCCCAGCCCAGCATAAAAAACTTGGCCGGTTTAAATCCTTTAAAATAAAGCCATACCCCAATATATAGCAGTACTATTGAATTGATCAGTATAGCTGATGTTATTAAACTATAAGTAATGGTTACCTGCCCTAACATCATGGCTATTACCGGAAGGCTTATCAAAATATATAATACATAGTAATAACGGTTATACTTGCGGGCCAGGTTTTTTTGTAACTGCAGAAATTCATGCACAAAGGCTAAAATAGCATACCAGAAAAATACCCGTGTAAGCGGTATCAGGTAGTTGTTGAGCAGCAATTTATTTACCGGGAAAAAATTGTTACCCAAGCCGCGGTTTTCCCATTGCGTAAGGCCTAAAAAAACGATATAAAACACATAATACAGGTAACTGGTATCCTTCACCAGCAGATAGAGTATAAAATTATATATTGCCATTATTAATATTATGCCCATAAAAAACCCCAGGGTCACATTTTGTATGGTGCTGTTATGCACATAAAAATCGGCGCTTTGCACCCGTATGGGTATAGCCATCGAGTCGTTTATCTTTATACGCAGGTAAATGGTGCAGACAGAATCAGGCAGCAGGGGGCAATTAATGATACGGCTTATCTGTTTGGAGTTATTTTTTTTATCAAGCACATCGGTGGAGCCTAAATGTATGATATTATGGCCTGCAGTACTTACACTGTACATATCAAAACCATCTATCACGCCTGAACTGATGGTAACCGGCAGATAAGGCTCGATGGTTTTGTTGTGCAATATGAATTTTACCCATAATACCGAGTCGGCATAATTGATAAAGGGGAGCGAAAGACGGGTGCTATGAAAACTTTTATTGCTGATAATATCATGTATGGTCATATTGCCCCGGCCATCTTCTAACTGACTGAAATATTGGCTATGGAGTATAACTGATTGGCTGGCATGGATGGTTAAGGTATCGGTGCCATATACAGCAATGCGGGCCAACAGCATTAAGGTAAGTGCAACCAGTAGTTTCATTTAGAAGCAAGCCTGTAATTGAGCAATAATTTTACATAATTTTTGTGATATATATGTATTAAACTACTAAATTCGTTTAGAAACTGATATTGATTAAAGCACTACTTTATTAACATGCAGCCCGGTATATTGTACGTTGATGATGAGATCAACAACTTGAACAGTTTTAAGGCGTCATTCAGACGGCATTTTAATATTTTCACGGCACAGTCGGCCAGGGAGGGCCGTAAGATATTAGGCACGGAAGAAATTGGCGTTATCATTACCGACCAGCGTATGCCTGGCGAAACCGGCATTGAGTTTCTGGAGTCGGTTTTACCAATTTATCCTGATACAATACGTATTTTGCTGACTGGTTTCTCAGATATTAATGCTGTAATGGGGGCCATTAACCGCGGACAGGTTTACAAATATCTGGTTAAGCCCTGGCAGGATGATGAACTGAAAATGTATATCCAGAATGCGCTTGAATTATATAACCTGCGAAAAGAAAACAAGGAACTGACCGCTAAACTTAAACAAGCCAACCTTGAACTTGAAGATTTGATGAAGATTAAAGCTTAGCTCCTTAATATCCGCTTTTTTACCAATCATTTCACTTATATTTAACGGCTAATTATGTTTTTTCCTGATTAAAACATGGTTAGGGCCGGTTAAAATCTGTTGATGTGTTGAAAAAGCTACACCTGCTTCTGCTTATAATGCTGCTGCTGGCATTAAGCTTTACCCATGTATGGGCACAGGGCAGCACATCTAATAAAGGCACCGAATTTTGGACCGCCTATATGGACCATATCAATGGTGTAACTGGCAGTACGCCGAGTTCCATGATATTGTACATTACCTCCGACAATGCAACTACGGGTTCTGTTGATTTTGCAGATGGCACCACTACTTCCATTCCTTTCAGCGTTACACCCAATAATGTCACCTTCGTTACCATTCCGGCCAGCCAGTTCTTAGGTATCGGCGGGCAATTTAAAAAAGGCATACATATTACCGCAGCAAAAGCTATTGCGGTTTATGCACATATTTACGCCATGTCCGTTTCCGGCGCAACTTTGCTGCTCCCTGTTAACACTATGGGGAAGGACTATTATTCCATCAATTACACACAGCTTTCCAATTCAAATCCTTCTTATTCCACTTTTGTGGTTATTGCTACCGAAGATAATACTACCGTGGAGATCACGCCTGCAGCAACTTTAACAACCGGACAAGTTGCAGGTACACCTTTTGATATAACTTTAAACAAGGGTGAATTATTTCAGGGCTTGTCTGCTACTGACCTTACCGGGACTCATATACGTTCCATTAGCAGTACTACCGGTTCATGTAAAAAAATAGCTGTTTTTTCTGGAAGCAGTAAAATAGATATAGGTTATTATGATCCTACTAAGGGTACCAACGCCCAGGGTTTAAGTTCAGACAATTTATTTCAGCAGGTTTATCCTACAGCCACATGGGGCAAAAATTTTATTACAGTATCATTAGCGGCACGGAACTATGACGTTTACCGGATTGTATTGAGTAAGACTAATACAAATGTAACTTTAAATGGTACGGTTATACCTACAAGCTCTTTTACAAACAACTTATATTATGAATTTACTACCACTGGTGTAACTACAAATGTAATCTCTGCTGATCAACCCATACAGGTAGTACAATATACGCCCACACAAAATCAGGCGCTTCCCCACCCTAAAACAATAATTGAACCTGCAGGTGACCCCGAAATGATTTACTTGTCACCTATTGAGCAAGGCTTAGACCATGTTACCCTCTACTCTACCGGATATTATAAAATAACGGCAAGTTACATTAATATTGTTATACCAACCAGCGCTGCACCAACTTTTACTGTAGACGGCGTTTCATACGCATCTTTGTTTAGCGTGGTACCTAATAATACGGCTTATTCCTTTGCACAAATAAAGGTAGCAACCGGGCCCCAGTCCCCCAGCACTGCGGGTACAACAACAGGCACGCATAATCTTAATGCCAGTTTACCATTTAACGCCATTGCTTATGGTTTTGGCAGTGCTGAGAGTTACGGCTATGCGGCAGGTACCAACCTGGTTAACTTAAATGAGTTTGTAACCTTGTTAAGTACGCAAAGTACTTCAACAGGTACCGGCCTTACCTCGGGTTGTACAAACGTTCCTTATGAATTACAGGTTACCATCCCTTATCAAACCATGCAGATTACCTGGGATAAGAAGGATGGCAGTACACCGGTAGTTGATAACGCCCCGGTTTTAGTAAGCACCACTACTAAAGGTACACAAACGCTTTACACTTATAAATATTCGGGCACGTTAAATTATAGTACGCCCGGCGACTATACTGTAGTAGCTACCGTATTTAACGCTTTTGGTGATGATTGCGGTTCAAACGACCAGATAGAATTTGATTTTAATGTTTCTGATGTGCCTACAGCCACTTTTACAACAGCCAATAGCTGTTTAGGCACAGCTACGGTGTTCGCCGATAAATCGGACCCAAAAACATCCACCATTAAATCATGGTACTGGGATTTCGGCGACGGGCAAAATTCAAATGTGCAAAACCCAACGCATACTTATAGCAGTGCCGGCGATTATAATGTGACTTTAACCGTGGTGAACGAGAACGGCTGCAGCACCACGTCCGCACCGCAACCTGTGCATGTAAGCGCCTTGCCCCAGGCAGCTTATACTTACACCAAGCCCGATTGCGCTGCTCAGGATATTACATTTACCGATAAATCAACCACTACCGAGGGGACTATCACTTCCTGGCTCTGGAACTTTGGGGACGGCACTGCGCCTATCACCAAGACAGATAATAATGCGTTTATTCACAACTTTACCGCAACGGGCACTTATACCGTAACCTTACAGGTTACCTCAAAGGCCGGCTGTGTAAGTGCCGTTTATAGTACCGATATCCTTATATCGCCATTGCCGGTAGTCGATTTCAGCTTACCCGATGCCTGCCTATTTGATAGTCCGCAGTTTACAAACCAAAGCACCATTGCAGATGGTACGGAAGGTTCTTTCACCTACTTATGGAACTTCGGTGATCCTAACGCTACGGCAGGTAACCCCAATACATCCACACAGGCCAGCCCTACGCACAATTACAGCCAGGCGCGCGATAGCAGCAACCCCTACATTGTAAGCCTTACCGTTACCTCAAAAAATGGTTGTGCTGTTACCACAACACACAACTTTACAGTGAACGGCGCTAACCCGGTAGCGGCATTCACGCTTAGCCCGTCAAATACTTATTGCAGCAGCGATATGGTAACGATAATTAATCAGTCGTTAGTTAGTTTTGGAAAGGTGACCCTGGTAAAAGTATATTGGGATTATTACGGCGATCAGTCAAATTATACCACTTATCAGGATGCCCAGGCAGCTGCAGGGTATAATTATACGCATAATTACGGTTTGATAAACGCTGTAGGACAAACCAAAAACTATGCTATCAAACTGGTTGCCTATTCCGGCTCGGCAACCTCATGCTCTGGCGAAAGCGCGGTGCAAACAATTACCATTAAAAATAACCCGGTGGTTACCCTGTCAACCATTGGTACCATATGCCAGGAAGCTGCGCCTGTGCAAATTGTTGAGGATAAGAACGGGTTTACTGGCACCGGCGTTTTCAGCGGTACGGGTGTAAGTTCAACCGGGTTGTTTGACCCGGCCAAAGCCGGCCCTGGCACCTTTACCATCAGTTATGTGTTTACCGCAATTAACAGTTGCGGGTACAGCGCCAGCCAGGTGATAACGGTTAATCCGGCGCCAAAGGCCAGCGCCGGCCCGGATCTGACCTTACTGGAAGGCGGCAGCGTTACTATTAATGCTACGGCCAGCGGCAATACCCCGCTTACCTATAAATGGACACTGGCTAACGGCGGCAAAGCCGCCGGGCTTAATCAGGATAATATTTTAACGCCAACCGCATCGCCATCAAACAATACTGACTATATGCTCACCGTAACCTCTGCCGATGGGTGTACGGCATCTTCAACAATAACGGTAACTGTATTAAAGGCGCCCATTATACCAAGCGCCTTTACCCCCAACGGCGATGGCATCAACGATAAATGGGATATCCAGTATTTGAACACATACCCGAATGCAAGCGTTGAAGTTTATAACCGATATGGCACAAAATTGTATACCTCCTTTGGCTATCCGATACCCTGGGACGGCACTTATAATGGAAAGGATTTACCGGTAGGAACCTATTATTATATTGTTAACCCGCGGAACGGGCGCAATATAATATCAGGCAGCGTAACCATTATCAGGTAACGTTAGCCATAAATGCATCTTGATATCTGGGAATGATAATATTGCACCACCAATGTCGTTATACAGCCGTTAATTAGTGTTTAAGCTGTTCGTGGAAATATCAAAGATCATGTCAATTTCTTCTGTTGGTGTGTACAACCGATATAGAGAAAGGCTATATTCGTCAATTGATTATACGTCTTAACGGACTATCAGATCAGGTAGTTACAGCAATGAAGCAATTTTTATTTTTCTGTACAGTATTATTAACAACTATTCGTTTGGGGTTTGCCCAGCAGCGCCCGCAATACACCCAATACGTTTTTAACAACTACCTGCTTAACCCGGCAGTAACCGGCATTGAGAATTATACTGATATGAAAGCCGGCTACCGCAGCCAATGGACTGGCCTGCAAGGTGCGCCGGTGACCAGTTATTTAACTATAAACACACCTATTGGCGCTGATTTTGTACAGGGCGATGCAACTTCTATGCCAGGTGGCGGCGGTGTTGACCCTTACAGCCGTTCGTATATGCAGGATTATCAGGCCTCGGCCCCGCATCATGGCATAGGCTTTATGGTAGTATCTGACAAGACAGGCCCCATCACGCAAACCAATATGGACGTAAGTTATGCATACCACCTGGGGATTACCAACAAGTTGAACCTGGCGCTTGGCATAGCTGCCGGCTTAAACCATATAAGTTTAAATACTAATGAAATAACCCTTGAAAACCCGCTTGACCCTGCCATATCCAACGGTAATAACAGCCAATGGAAGCCTGACCTGAACGCCGGTATATGGGCATATTCGGCTAACTATTTTATAGGTGCATCTGTACAGCAACTGTTAAAGGAAAACCTTTATTTTAACACCAGTTCAAGCATTACCCAAAGCCAGACGGTGCCGCATTATTTTTTTACCGCCGGGTTGAAATTACCGGTGGGCGATGATCTTTCGTTCCTGCCGTCGGTACTGGTAAAGCTGATACAGCCCGTGCCAACAACTTTTGATATTAACTTAAAAATGGCGTTCCAGGATGTATTTTGGGTAGGGGCGTCTTATCGTAAGGATGATTCGTTCGGGGCCCTGGCAGGCTTCAACATCAGCTCAACCATTAACGTAGGCTACTCTTATGATTTTACCACCTCGGCGCTGAACACGGTAAGCAACGGAAGCCACGAAATTGTGATCGGTATTTTATTAAACAACCGGTATAAACTGCGCAGCCCCATGCACGGGTTTTGATTGAGCCAGTTGTAAGATATGATCATTAATTAGTGCTAATCAGTGTATTTAAGCAACTACCCAAGTTCTTTATCAGATGTATTTTCCTGGTTGCTTTTATCGAAAATTGATAGGAGAAAACCGTACCCTGTATATCTTAAAAAAAGTAACCACTCTTGCTAATGTTAAAGCTTTATCTTTTAGTTTTTGTTAGCATTCTACAACTCTTTCCTTAACCTCGCTACAGGAATATTCATTTGCTCGCGATATTTGGCCACAGTACGCCGGGCTATGTTATAGCCGCTTTCTTTTAGTATCTCAGTTAATTTTTCATCTGCCAGCGGGTGGCGTTTATCTTCCTTACCAATATGTTCTTCCAATATTTTTTTCACTTCTTTATTTGAAACCTCCTCGCCGCTTTCCATCTGTATAGCTTCAGAGAAGAAGGATTTAAGCAGATAGGTACCATGCTCGGTCTGCACGTATTTTGAGTTGGCCACGCGCGATACGGTAGATATATCCATCCCTATCTTATCGGCAATATCTTTCAATATCATCGGTTTCAGGTTCTTTTCATCGCCGGTTAAAAAAAACTCATATTGGTATTGCATTATGGCGTTCATAGTTTTAAGCAGCGTTTGCTGGCGCTGTTTAATGGCATCAATAAACCACTTGGCCGAATCAAGCTTCTGCTTCACAAACTGCACCGCCTCCTTCATTTTTTTGTCCTTTTGCGATGCCTTGTCATAATGCTCAAACATGTCCTGATATGACCGGCTTACCCTTAGCTCCGGCGCATTTTTTGAGTTTAGCGTAAGTATCAAAACCCCGTCGTTGTTAACTATATGAAAATCAGGGATCACCTGCATTTGCTTGGTATTGATCTCGTTGCTGTCGCCCGGTTTAGGGTTAAGCTTCAGTATTTCGTTCACCACGGCACGTAACTCATCCGAGGTCATGTTCAGCGATTTTTCCAGCTTATCATAATGCTTGCGCGTAAACTCATCCAGATAATGTTCTACAACTAAAATGGCCTTTTTTACAATCGGATCGGCAATATTATCTTTTTTACGTAGTTGTATCAGTAAGCACTCCTGCAAGGTACGGGCGCCCACCCCGGCAGGGTCAAAACCCTGTATCACCTTCAGCATTTCCTCTACTTCCTCATCTTCGGCCATTATATTTTGTGAAAAAGCCAGGTCATCAGTAAGCGAAGTTATGGAGCGGCGCAAGTAGCCATCATCGTCCAAACTGCCGATGATCTGCTGCCCTATACGGAAGTCCTTATCAGACAAAGGGAGCATATCGAGCTGCGATTGCAGATTTTCAAAAAACGAAGATTGTACAGCTATCGGTATTTCTTTGCGGTCATCCTCATCGTCGCCATTTTGATCATAGCGCGAGCCATAATCGTTGATGTTGTCTTCCTGCAGGTAATCATCAATATTAAATTCATCGGCGCTTCCTTCGTTATCACTATTATATGTTTCCTCATCCGGGTCGCGGTCGGGGTATTGTTCGTCCGGTTCGGTCATGCTGGTGAGGCTCAGGTCTTCAAGGGCAGGGTTCTCTTCCAGTTCTTCTTTAATGCGGGTATCTAATGATACTGTAGGTACCTGCAACAGTTTTATAAACTGTATTTGCTGCGGCGATAATTTTTGTAAGAGCTTTTGTTGAAGATTTTGTCTAAGCATATTTGAATGCCAAAATTACACATTTAACCTTAACACAGCAATGCGGAAGGTATTTGGTGTACGATTAAAAACACCCATTTGTTTTGGTTTATTACAAATAATGACTTTATTTGATTAACTATTAGTTATCACTATTAAACCAAACTCATGAGTGTTGTAAAAGAATTTAAAGACTTTGCCATGAAAGGCAACGTTATGGATTTAGCTGTTGCCGTAGTTATTGGCGCCGCGTTTGGCAAAATTGTAAGTTCGCTGGTTGATGACATTATTACCCCCGCAATACTTACCCCGGCGCTCAAAGCCGCACACCTCAGTAATCTTAACCAACTGGTGATCCCGGGAACGGCCATTAAATATGGTAATTTCCTTTCGCAGGTAATTTCATTCCTGATAGTGGCTATAGCCCTGTTTATTATAATCAAGGCAATAAACGCAACCAAAAAACAGGAAGCAGTTATACCAGCGGCCGCACCGGCCCCAACCACAGATCAGGTGTTACTTGCCGAGATAAGGGATTTGCTGGCTAAGAAATAAGCTACAGTTTACACCCTGCCGTTTGCGAATTATCATACTGTTAAGGTATTTCCAGGCTTTTACGCTGTACCGTATGGGCGCTGAAATAGCCCAGCGCACCATTACTGATGTTGGATACCGGGTTAGACGGCGTGGCCGAATTGTTAGGGCTGTTGCCGCCCTGCTGGCTAAGGCTATACCAGTAATTGAACACATTGTTATCAATACATTGCATCTCTACTTCGGCCTTATCGCCGCTATGTATGGTAATATCATCCTCATAAAGCATGGAGTTAATAACCCGCCCGTTGCTGAGGGCATCATTAATAGTAAAAATCTCTTTAACTTCTACACCGTTAATGTATAATATAAAGCGGTACTGGTTAACTGCATCAGGCGGGTCTCGGTAAAATACAGAAACCGTTTGTACCGTACTGCTGCCTACTGATATTTTGCTAACCCCCAACGAATCGAGGTTGACCTGGGCAGGCATTACGGAAACAGCACTGTAGGTTTTATTATCAACCGTTACATTCATTGTAAATGCTTGCCCTGCCTTTGTTTTGATACTGCTTATGGTATACTGGCCTGGAGAAGTTTCTTTAAAGGGGTAAGTAACACCGTTGCTGCTTACGCTAACGGTTGCGCCGGATACGGCAGGGTAAACATTAGCATCAGTATAGGCTACCGTTTTAGATAGGGAGATGGTTTGCGTGCCTGTTGCGTTAGTGATATTTCCCTCTATCACTAACATTGATGATGCCGATGTGATGCTAACATCAATTACCCGCTGGCAGCCGGTAATAAGTGCCACTATCAGCATAAGATATGTAAATAATACAGGCTTAAGCATCTTCAAAACTTAAAATTCCAGGTTACAGATGGGATAATGCCAAACAAACTGGTCTCAACAGCCTGCGTATGCGGCGGATTATCATTGGTATCCTTAAAGATAACACTATACGGGTTTTTGCGGTTATAGGCATTATATACGCTAAACGTCCAGCCGGAGTGGAATTTCTTATGTGGTTTGCCATCAAGCGTAAGCCCCAGGTCAAGGCGGCTATCGGGCGGCAGGCGGTTATTATTGCGGCCCGAATAATAGTAAGTGGTTATGCCGCCCACCTTATACTTGCCATCCGGAAAGGTTACCGCATTGCCGGTACCGTACACAAAAACAGCTGAGAAGGTTACCCGCGGCTTCAACTGGTATATTCCTACAAATGATATATCGTGTGTGCGGTCCTGCCGGGCGGGGAAATAAGCGCCGTTATTGATACCGTCAAACTTACTTTCTACGCGCGATAGGGTATAGCCCACCCACCCGTTTAAGCGGCCATATTTCTTTTTCAAAAAAAGCTCCATACCGTAAGCCCTGCCTGTTCCGTACAGCAACTGCGATTCTACATTTACATTAGCCACCAGTTGTGCGTTATTTTTATAATCTATCTGGTTTTGCAGCCATTTGTAATACACCTCGCCCGATATTTCATAGGTATCATGATTGCGGTTGGTATAATAACCAAGCGATACCTGGTCGGCAATGCCGGGTTTAATATTGTTGCTGCTCATAACATACAAATCGGTTGGCAAAGCGGCGGTAGAGTTGGATAGCAGGTGAATATTTTGCGTATTATGGTTATATGATGCTTTAACGGAATTTTTATCGTTTATAGTATAATCGGCAGTAAAGCGCGGTTCAAGGTTAAGGTAGTTTTTTACCGCCTGGCCCGGTGCATAGCTGGCAGTTGTGGTTATGTTGCCGCTGCCATCATAGGTATAAAAGGTGCCGGGGCCAAGCAGGGTAAAAAAGTTAAGCCTTGCCCCGTAAATCAGGCTCAGTTTCCCCAGTTTAAGATCATTAGCCAGGTAGGGGGCAATTTCATAGGCATTACGGTCTTCAATTTGTGTAGAGTTGAAAATTGCTGTCGGGGTTGACTGTATATTACCCGGCAGGATGTGCCGGTTATCAATATCAAACCCAAAATTCACTTTATTTTGATTGCTAATAAACCAGGTAAGGTCATCCTTCAAACTCCAGTCCTGTATGCGGGAAGACAGGTTGAAAATATTATTATCGCTGTAATTATTAATAACATAATTATAATTGCTATATATTAATGAGGTGTTGGAGAACAGCTTGCTGCTGTAAATATGGTTCCACCGTAATGATGCTGCGGTATTGCCCCATATGCTGCTGAAATTGTCTTTTAGGCCGATATTGTCCCTGCCATAGTAGGCCGAAAGATAAAGTGCGTTGTTATCATCCAGGTGGTAATTCAGTTTGGCGTTAATATCATAAAAGTAAAGGCTGCTGCCGGTTAGGGTACTATCGCCCGATAGTTTTAGGAACACATCGGCATAGGTGCGCCGGGCGCTGACCATAAACGAGCTTTTGCCCTTTACCAATGGCCCCTCGGCCTTGATACGCGACGAAATTAGCCCGATACCACCCTGAAAGGCGTAATACTGGTTATTGCCCTCATCCATCTTCACATCCAGTACCGACGATAGGCGGCCGCCATAGGATGCCGGCATCCCGCCCTTATATAAAGCAACATCCTTTATGGCATCGGAGTTAAAGACGGAGAAGAAGCCGAACAGGTGGGTGGCGTTGTATATTTGCGCACCATCCAGCAATATCAGGTTTTGATCGGCGCCGCCGCCGCGCACATAATAGCCGCTGTTGGCATCCCCGGTTGATTTTACGCCCGGCAGCAGCTGAATGGTTTTCAGGATATCCTTTTCGCCCAATAATACAGGCACGTTGTTCAGCTGATTAACATCCAGTTTGTTCAAGCCCATCTGCGGGCTGCTGATATTCTCGTTAGCGTGCGCCTTATCAGTAACCACTACTTCCTTAAGGGCGTTATCCGCCTCCAGTAACTGGTTAACTACCAGGCTTTTGTTAAGCGTTATATTAAGATTAACAGGTTTATAACCTACATAGCTAAGCTGCAGCTGGTAATTGCCGGCCGGCAGGCTGAGCGAGAAAAAGCCGAAATCGTTTGTGACAACACCGTTGGGCTGTGTGCCAGCCGTGGCAATGCTGGCGCCTATCAGGCCCTCGCCGGTGCGGGCATCCTTAATGGTGCCGCTGACGGTATATTTTTGCTGCGCGGCACATTTAACCGCTGCCAAAAAGGTGCATAAAGCCAGCGCCAGCGCCACCCGCATAAATTTATCAGTACGGCAAACGGTACAATTTTTTATCAGCTTGAAACACATTTTGCAAGAGCCTTACTCTTTATATCCCGGCTTTAAAGATGCGTTTTATTTTTGGCATTGAGCGGGGCATACATTTTAGGCGCACTGCCCCAGGGATGGGTGGCCTGGCTTGGGCCGGAGGTGGGCCCCCTCGGCTCCCCCCCCCGGTGCGCACTTGCAACATATTACACGGCTTATTA
>CAZZVY010000016.1:0-26771 GCA_964657585.1 uncultured Mucilaginibacter sp.
ACCTCAACACCTTATTAAAGCCAGTACTTTGGCACTGCTGGTACTTTTCCCCTAAACTTAGGGGAACACTAAGTGGGTGCAACTTGCAATGGCTTTAATAGGGGGTTGAAAGGATACAAAGCCTTAACCCCAACTCCCCTTAAAGTATTGATTTGTATACAATAATTGTAATAGTTTTGCTGTATGCCACAAACAGTTGCAAACACCTCAAAAGTCTCGGTCATTATTGTTACCTATAACGCGGCTAAAACATTGCAGCTAACGCTGGATAGCATCTTTAAACAAACATATCCTGATATAGAACTGGTTATTATTGACGGGCAAAGCAGTGATGGTACGGTTGACCTGCTAAAAGCCAATAACAGCAGGATAGCTTTCTGGAAAAGCGAACAGGATGCTGGTGTTTATGATGCCATGAATAAAGCGCTAAACCATATTACCGGCCATTGGGTTTATTTTATAGGGGCTGATGATGTACTGCTGCCCGAATTTACGGACATGCTGCATGAACTGACTGACCCCAAAGCTATTTATTATGGCAATGTATGGTCTGACGGGGCTAAACGCTCAGGCAAACTTACCCGTTATCAGTTGGCTAAAATAGGCTTATTCCATCAGGCTATGATCTATCCGAAGGCGGTGTTTGACAAGTACCGGTATGATACCCGGTACCGTATCTCGGCTGATTTTGGACTTACGTTAACCCTATGCGGCGACAAGGCATTCCACTTTATTTATAAAGATTACATACTGGCCAACTTTAACCACACCGGTATCTCCGGCATTACAATTGATCAATTATTCCAAAAGGATAAAGCCCGGCTCATCTATAAATACTTCGGCCTCAAAACATGGTTCAGGTACAGGCTGCATAAATACAAACGCCGTGATAACCCGAGGGCCTGATCAATTTATATAACGTATGTATCCTCAATTAACAGCTGATATTCTATTAACCTACTTCCCAGCCAAAATAATTTTTAGCGTTGTAAAAGCATATATCCTGTACAATCTTGCCTATCCATGCTATATCGTTAGGTAGTTCGCCATCTTCTACGTCATCCCCAAAAAGGTTGCAGAGCAGGCGGCGAAAATACTCGTGACGCGGGTACGACAGGAAGCTGCGCGAATCTGTAAGCATACCAACCAGGCGGCTTAACAAACCCATGTTTGATAGGGCGTTCAATTGTTTGATCATGCCATCCTTCTGGTCAAGGAACCACCAGGCCGAACCAAACTGTATCTTACCGGCTACCGAACCATCGTTAAAATTTCCTATCATGGTAGCCATTAATTCATTGTCAGCCGGGTTAAGGTTGTAAATAATGGTTTTAGCCAGCTTGTTTTCTGCATCCAGCCGGTTCAGGAATTTTGATAACATGCGTGCCTGGCTAAAATCGCCGATGGAATCCCAACCGGTATCAGGTCCTAAAAGCGATAGTGCGCGGGCATTATTATTACGCAACGCCCCCAGATGGTATTGCTGCACCCAACCTTTTTCATGGTCCCAAATAGCAAAATAAACCAGCATAGCCGATTTAAACTTCAGAATATCCATGGGCAACAGCACCCCGTTGGCACGTATCTTTTTAAAGATTTCGGCTATTTCCGCTTCGGTATAATCCTCGGCATATATCTGCTCCAAACCGTGATCGGATACCGAACAGCCATTCGCTGCAAAATAATCATGGCGTGCTTTCAGGGCGCCAAGGTACTGGTCCAGGTCTTCGATAGACGTATTGGTTACCGCCTCCAGTTTGCTGATGTAAACGTTTAAAGCTGGTATATCATCTGCAGCCATAGCCTTATCCGGGCGGTAGGCAGGCAAAATCTTCACCTCGTAGTTATCCGCCTTAATTTGCTGGTGATATTCCAGACTATCAGTAGGGTCGTCTGTAGTGCAAACCACTTTAACGTTCATGCCCTTTATCAGGCTACGTACCTTATAATCCGGGGTTTGCAGCCTGGCAGTACACTCCTCGTATATCTTTTTAGCAGTGGAGGGCGACACTATCTCGTTCATGCCAAAATAACGCTGCAATTCCAGGTGCGTCCAATGGTACAGCGGGTTGCGCAAGGTGTAAGGTACGGTAGCGGCCCACTGCTCAAATTTTTCAAAATCGGTAGCGTTGCCGGTTATGTATCTTTCATTAACACCGTTGGCACGCATGGCGCGCCATTTATAATGATCGCCGTATAGCCAAACCTGTGTAAGATTGGCAAAATTGCCATTCGCTGCAATCTGATCGGGCGGCAGGTGGCAATGGTAATCAATAATAGGCATCTGCTTCGCATAGTCGTGATATAAACGCCGGGCAGTTTCTGTTTTCAGTAAAAAATTTTCGTTTAAAAAGCTTTCCATAAATATATTGGCAAGGGTACAATAGTGCCCTTAAAACAATGCTAAGGTATCAATTATTAGTATCTGGAACTACTTAATCAACTGATAAAGTTGTAGCTTTTACAGGTATAGCTATACAGCAAATCTGGAACTCCTGATTTTAACAACCGGCAGCATGCATTTATTCTGCTGTTTACTGCCAACCTGTCATCACTTTGTAACTTAAACATGCTATTTTAACTACTCCTTAATCACTGCTATCTAATCTTCACCACCATAGCCTGCCAAACCAACATTGGCACAGG
The DNA here is from genome assembly GCA_964657585.1 of uncultured Mucilaginibacter sp. Lineage (GTDB taxonomy): Bacteria > Bacteroidota > Bacteroidia > Sphingobacteriales > Sphingobacteriaceae > Mucilaginibacter. Next base: position 2,647 of record CAZZVY010000016.1, read on the forward strand.
CATTGTTAATATAGCTTTGTTAAGGAATAATATTAGTAAAGGAAAAAATCAATCATATGTCTAAAATCATTGGAATCGACTTAGGAACAACAAACTCCTGCGTAGCAGTAATGGAAGGTAACGAGCCGGTAGTTATTGCTAACAGCGAGGGCAAGCGCACTACGCCATCTGTAGTAGCATTTGTGGATAACGGCGAGCGTAAAGTGGGCGACCCTGCCAAACGCCAGGCCATAACTAATCCAACCAAAACCATTTATTCAATTAAACGCTTTATGGGCAACCAGTACAACGAGGTTACCAAAGAAGCAGAACGGGTACCTTACAAGGTGGTTAAAGGTGATAACAACACCCCACGCGTTGAAATAGGCGACCGTAAATATACCCCACAGGAAATTTCTGCCATGATACTTCAGAAAATGAAGAAGACCGCTGAAGATTTTTTAGGCCAGGAAGTGACCGAAGCTGTTATTACCGTACCTGCTTATTTTAACGATGCCCAACGCCAGGCTACTAAAGAAGCTGGTGAAATTGCAGGCCTGAACGTTAAACGTATCATAAACGAACCTACGGCAGCTGCGCTGGCTTACGGTCTTGACAAAGCCCATAAGGATATGAAAATTGTGGTTTTTGACTGCGGCGGCGGTACGCATGACGTATCGGTACTGGAGCTGGGCGATGGCATTTTTGAAGTAAAATCAACCGATGGCGATACCCACTTAGGCGGTGACGACTTTGACCAGGTTATTATTGACTGGCTGGCCGACGAGTTTAAGAACGACGAAGGGATTGACCTGCGTAAAGACCCTATGGCTTTACAACGTTTAAAGGAAAGCGCTGAAAAGGCAAAGATCGAACTATCCAGCACTACACAAAGCGAGATCAACCTGCCATATATCACCGCTGCCGACGGTATGCCTAAGCACCTGGTTAAAACACTAACCCGTGCTAAATTTGAGCAACTGGCCGATAGCTTGATAAAACGTACTATTGAACCCTGCAAAACTGCATTGAAAAATGCTGGCTATGGTACTTCAGATATTGATGAGATTATTTTGGTAGGCGGTTCAACCCGTATACCTGCCATACAGGATGCTGTACAAAAATTCTTTGGCAAAGCGCCTTCAAAAGGTGTTAACCCTGATGAGGTTGTAGCCATAGGCGCCGCTATACAGGGCGGTGTATTGACCGGTGAAGTAAAGGATGTGTTGTTGTTAGACGTTACCCCGCTATCATTAGGTATTGAGACCATGGGCGGCGTAATGACCAAGCTGATAGAAGCAAACACTACCATCCCGACCAAGAAATCAGAAACGTTTTCAACCGCGTCTGATAGTCAGCCATCGGTAGAGATACACATATTACAGGGTGAGCGCCCAATGGCTGCCCAAAACCGCACCATAGGCCGTTTCCACCTGGATGGCATACCACCTGCGCCACGCGGCGTGCCTCAGATTGAGGTTACCTTTGATATTGATGCCAACGGTATATTACATGTATCGGCTAAGGATAAAGCTACCGGCAAGGAGCAAAAGATACGTATTGAAGCATCATCAGGCTTAACGGATGCCGAGATCAAAAAGATGAAGGATGAAGCCGAAGCCAATGCCGAAGCAGACAGGGCTGCAAAAGAAGAAGTTGAAAAGCTGAATGCAGCCGACGCCCTGATCTTCAGCACCGAAAAACAGATGAAGGAATACGGCGATAAGATACCGGCCGATAAAAAGAGCGCCATTGAAGAAGGCCTTACCAAACTGAAGGCTGCCTATGCCTCTAAAAACCTGGCTGATATTGAGGCTGCCCAAACAGCGCTTAACGCATCGTGGCAAGCCGCCTCTGAGGATATGTACAAGGCATCAGCCGAAGCCGGCCAGCCGCAACCCGGCGCTCCTGAAGGCGGTGCCGGCCCACAAGGCCAGCCGCAAAGCGCCGACAGCGTAACCGATGTTGACTTTGAAGAAGTAAAGTAAGTTTTTAATATAAAGATTAAGCCCTGTTAGAGTAATCTGACGGGGCTTTTTTGTTGGTTACGATAATGTGATGCCCATCTGCTTCGGCATGCCATCGCATAAGTATGCGGGTTATTACTAAAGCCTGTTTACTTGTTGATGCAGTATCAAAACAAGTTAACATGATTGCGGAGCAGATAGCTAACATTAAACTATTAATTAACGTGAGTTCGGTATAACAAAACGGCGAATGCATACTATCTCAACCCCTTATTAAAGTCAGTTCATTAGCACTGCTGGTACTTTTCCCCTAAATTAGGGTAACACTAAGTTGGTGCAACTTGCAATAGCTTTAATAAGGGGTTGAAAAGGGTACAAAGGTGTTAACCCGAACTCACGTTAATTACCTAATGCGGTTTGATGCATCAGTTACATCAGCTACAGTTTTGCATTACTGATTGATAATTATACAGAGCGCTTTATCCTTACTTATCCCAAAAATGTATTACGTACACACGGTCCAATAAAAACAAACCCGCAAACACCATGCTGGCTATACCGTTGGTGGTCATAAAGGCAAAGTTTACACGGCTAAGATCATTTGGCTTCACCAGAAGGTGCTGGTAAACAAGCATGGAACAGAAAAATATAACACCCACATAATAGAGCGCCCCTACCGTAATGAAAAATACTGGCGCTGCGATAAATATTGCAGAAAGCACATGTAAAAATACCGACAGGTTTAACGCCTTCGCCTTGCCCAGGTATGAAGGTATGGAATGCAGGCGCTCGGCACGGTCAAAGTCTTCGTCTTGCAGGGCGTAAATGATATCAAAGCCGCTTACCCAAAACAATACAGATAAAGAAAAGAACAGCGGCAATAACTGAAACCTGCCGGTTACTACCAGGTAAGCGCCAATTGGGGCTAATGATAAACCCAGCCCTAATATCAAATGGCATAAAGCGGTAAAGCGTTTGGTAGCGCTGTAACCAAGCACCACCAGCAAAGCCACCGGCGAGAGGTAAAAGCATAACGGGTTAATAAACCAGGTAGCCGTTATAAACAGCAGGCAGTTAATCAAGGTAAAGGTTAAGCCTGCCGCAGGGCTAATGCGCCCGGCTGGTATATCACGTTGTTTGGTACGGGGGTTTTTAGCATCAATGTCTCTGTCAAGGTAACGGTTAAAGGCCATTGCCGAATTGCGGGCAAACACCATACACAACACCATAAGCACCAGTTGCTGCCATTTAAAAGTATAATGCGTTGTGGTAACTGCCAAAAAAAAACCTATAAAAGCAAAGGGCATGGCAAAAATGGTATGCGAAAACGTAACCAACGACAAATATTTTTTCATTTTGGCTGATAAATGTTTACAAATGTAACAACAATTTATGTTTGTTTGTAAAAGCAGCCTGGTGATGCAGGTACAACCGGAAGCGCCAAAGTATAAATTCTGCTACAAACCTCATCATAATAACAAGTTCTGTATATATTTACCTAACCAATATTAAAACCTGATGATGAAAAAAATACTAACCTTTGCTGTCAGCGCTTTCGCCTTACTTTCGGTGATCAAGGTATCTGCCCAAACCATGTCCAAAGCCGAGGCCGATAAATGGTTTAAATCGCGCAAATACCTGAATGGGCTGAAGCTTGTCCCTCACGAGGCAACCGATGCGCAGGAGTTTGCACGCCAGTATGCACTTAATAAAGAGCAGTGGGATAAGGCCTTCGCGTATCTTAAAAATACCGACCTGGATAAAATTGCCCCCGGCAAATACCCTATAGAGGGTACAGATATGTTTGCTTCCGTTACCGATGCACCTACTAAGGATTTTGACAAAACGTTATGGGAATCGCACCGTAAGGTGATAGACCTGCAATATGTGATACAGGGGGCCGAGAAGATCAGCGTGTTCCCGGTTGCGCAGGCCAAAGTTACAACCCCTTATGATGAGGCTAAGGATGTGGCCCGTTACGAAGCGGAAGGCACCGTATATACCGCAACGCCAGGCACTTTCTTTTTATTTTTCCCCGGCGATGCGCACCGCCCCAGCATAAAAGCCGATGGTTATGATAAGGATAAAAAAATAGTGATCAAAATAAAGTATATACCATAGGTTTCATCTTAACCTGTCCGTCCGGTTCTCTGTCCCCTTGTTTTGCGGACAATAGCCGGACAAGGCTCTAAGCTACGCTCTTGTCTGCTGATTATTGGTAAATATGCTGCCTGTATCATAAACACCGGTTAATAAAATTGAAGTATTGTGCAATAACCTCCGCTTAACCTGCTGTAGATTAACTTAACCAGGTTTATGCTATGCTGAATTGCCGACACCGGCGGGGCTGTAAATTATTTCCATAAATTAGCCCTGTAAATGGCATATAAATTTATTGATAACTACAGGGAAAAAGGGGCACGCAAGCGCTTGGTGGAAATGTTGAGGAAAAAAGGGATTGAAGATGAGCGTGTACTGGAAGCTATAGGCAAAATACCCCGTCATTACTTTTTTGATGAAACCTTTTGGGTGCAGGCCTACAAAGATATAGCCTTCCCCATAGGTGAAGGCCAAACCATCTCGCAGCCCTACACGGTAGCCTACCAAACCCAATTACTGCATATTGTTAAGGGCGATAGAGTGCTGGAAATAGGCACCGGCTCGGGCTACCAAACCTGTGTGCTGATGGAATTGGGGGCCACTGTTTTTACCATTGAGCGGCAGGAAAAACTGTTTGAACGCACCCGCTGGGTGCTGCCCAATAAAATGGGTTACCAGCCTTACTTTTTTTTAGGCGATGGCTCTATCGGCATTACTGCACATGCCCCTTATGATAAGATAATTGTAACTGCCGGCGCACCAATGGTACCGGGCATATTGTTAAAGCAGCTTAAAATAGGCGGCCTAATGGTTATACCCGTAGGCGATGAGAAAGCGCAAAAAATGGTAACTATTTTAAGGGTGGCCAATAATGATTTTGAAGAAATTGCGCTTGATACCTTTAGGTTTGTGCCGTTGGTGGGGGATAAGGCCTGGTAGGGAAGGCGGAAGTTTCAACGTAATCCCGAACCTTTTTCGGCAACTTATTAAGCAAAACTTTATAAACCCTAACCTGTATGGTAAATTCCTGAAACAAGTTTGGGATCACTTTAACATAATGAAATGGATCAGTTTACCTATGATGATAACTTATTTGAAGAGCAGGATTATACGGCAAAGGCAGTAAAAGGCCGGGAGTTTCAAAGCTGTACCTTCCGGAAATGCAATTTTACGGATGCGGAGTTAACAGGCAACAAGTTTCTGGAATGTGTGTTTGATAACTGTAACTTATCAATGGCTAAGCTCGGGGCTTCCACGCTAAGTGATGTACAGTTTAATGATTGTAAGATATTAGGAGTTAATTTTTACGAATGTCAGGATTTTCTGTTCAGCGTAAGCTTTACCAACTGCATTATAGATTACGCTTCCTTTATGCGCAAAAAAATGCTGAAAACGCGGTTCATCAGGTCATCATTAAAAGAAGTTAACTTTACCCAGAGCAATCTCAGCGGTTCGGTGTTTGACCATACAGACCTGTCGGGCGCCATCTTCAACGGCACCGACCTTTCATCAGCTAATTTGGTTACCGCCTACAGTTACAACATCGATCCTGAGTTGAACAATTTACGCAAAGCCAGCTTTGCATTGCAGGGCTTAAGCGGCTTGCTCGATAAATACGGGATCAGGATAGTTTAGGCGGTCATCCTTATCAACCGCAGGCCATGCCTGGAGCTGAATTAACAGATGAAAGGAACGCAAGGTTAATCAATAGTTAATCACCATCCGGTCATTTACCAGCGCTGCTGTTATAGCCTGGCTCCTGTTAAAACCATGCCATAAAATTTTTACCTGCTTATATATTGATGGAAATGTACCTTCCACTGCTGATAATATAACCTGATGGGTACCCGGCTCAAAACTGATCACACGCTTATAATAAGCGCCATGCTCATAGTTGTAGCTTACACCGTCATCTTCATAATAAGTAAATGAACTGGCGTTTTTGCCATACCAGATATGTAACAGCAATATACCATCCCCTGCTTCGGCAGTATGCTGAATAGTGTTTTGCATGGGGATGATGGCCCCGGCTTTTATAAATACCGGAAGATCGGTAAGCGGGGCATCAGCAGTGATAGCCTTGCCGCCTTTAAACATTGCACTGGTGCTGAAGCGGTACCAACTGCCCGCGGGCAGGTAAACCTTAGCGGTAGTTTGGGTGCTTTCTGCCGGCGCAATCAGCATATTATCGCCAAACATAAACTGGTTTTGATATAAGGGGTTATAAACCTCTTTATTAAAAGGATAGCTGATAGCCAGGGTACGGCTCACCGGCAGCCCCGTTTGGTGCGACTGGTAAAACGAGGAATAGATATAAGGCAGCAGCCGGTACCTAAGTTCAATATCCTTTTTGATGATCTTTTCATTGGCTTTGCCCCAGCGCCAGGGCTCGCGCATGGCGGTACCCAGCATGGCATGGTTGCGGAACATGGGCGTATACACCCCAAGCGAATTCCAGCGCACCATCAGCGCGGGTGTTGGGTTGCCGCTAAAGCCGCCAATATCCACACCGGTTAAGGCTACTCCGGTTATTCCCAGGCTGTTTACCAGGCGGCAGCCTAAAAGCAGGTGCGCATCGTTAGCGGTATTGTCGCCCGTCCATACCGCCGAGTAGCGTTGTATGCCCGCATAGGCCGCCCTTGTAAGCACAAACGGGCGACGGTTGTTTAATAGCTTTTTAGTACCCTCATAAGTGCCCCTGGCCATTTGCATACCATAGGCGTTACGTACTTCGGGCATAAAACGCCTGCCAAATTTCACAATGTCGGGTATGTTTTGCCCCCAGGCAGAGGGTTCGTTCATATCGTTCCAGAAGCCTGTCACGCCGGGCCCGGTCAATGCGCTGAACGACTGCCCCCACCACTCACGTACCCTGGGGTTAAAGAAATCAGGGAAATGGCAGCGGCCAGGCCATACTTCGCCAATGTATTTTTCGCCGTCAGGATAGGTTGCAAAATAGTTTCCGGCCACACCCTCGTTATATTGCTGGTAGCCTTCTTCTATTTTAATGCCGGGGTCAACTATGGTAACCAGTTTAAACCCCATGGCACTTAACTCACTTATCAGCGCTTCAGGTTCAGCAAATGTTTTTTTATTCCAGGTAAATATCTTGTACCCGTCCATATAATCAATATCGCAATACAGCACATCGGCAGGTATGCTGCGCTTACGGAAGTTTACGGCAACATCCAGCAGTTCTTTGGCGCTCATATAACTCCACCGGCATTGCTGGTAGCCTAAACTCCATAGCGGGGGCATTTCCATCCGCCCGGTTAGCCAGGTATAATCCTTAATAACATCTGCCACACCCTGTGCACCGAAAAAATAGTAGTTCATATCGCCGCCATTGGCCCCCAGCCAGTACATGGTATCATCAGCGCTGGCCCCGAAATCAAAAAATGTACGGTGGGTAATATCCAGGAACAAGCCATACGTTAAACCGCTGTGCAGCCCAATATAAAAAGGGAATGTTTTATAAAGCGGGTCGGTTTTGGGGCCGTAATCAACCGCATCGGTATTCCAGTTCACGTAACTGCTTCCACGGCGGTCAAGGTTACCAGTCTTTTCGCCCAAACCTATAAAACGCTCATCCTTAAAAAGCTTTCGGTAGTTGGTAACGGTATCGCCCTGCCATAATGTACCAAACCGGTCATCGTCCCCGCTAAGCAGTTGCCCATCAGCAGTATAAAAATTAAAGCGCAGGGCAGCTCTGGCAATACGCAGCGCCAGCTGGCCTGTATCAATAACCAGTTCGTCAGCAGTGTCATGATAGCTGATATTCGCTTGCGGCTGCCGGATCACTGCAAAAGATTCATCATCGGCAAATGCCTTACTGATGTTAACCCTTATAATAGTGGGCGAATAAATCCATACGCGGGCTTCGGCATCCTTTGTTTTAATTAGTATTAAGCCATCATGCTGATTGATATGCTGAATATTTCCCGGGGTTTCGATACGCATACACGTTGTAGCTTGATTAACTACAAATGAACACGCATACGGTACATTGGTTTTAATGTAAAAAAATCTAAATAGCTGCCAAAGGCGCAGTGGTTGCGATGACGACCTGTTTTGCTGCTACCAAATCAAAAAACCGGCATTTACAGCAAAAAAAGGGTGTTATCGCCGGGTATAGGCTACTTGTCTACTTATATGGCTACATGGTATATTACGCAATTTTAGTATCAAACTTATGTGTTGCTTTGGATATTGAAACAAACAAACAACACATATTTAAAAACATTTAAAAAGTAATTATCATGAAAACTATCATCAAATCAACCATCGTATCAGCTGCTTTAGCATTATTATCAACCGGCGCATTTGCCTCAAATGCCAGCCATGTAAAAAGAGATACGGTAATTAGCGGCGGCGAAATTTCTGCTGCTTTATCTTACAACTCAAATGCATGCGAAGTGGATATAAACATTGTGCATGCTACAGCAGGCAACTCTGTTATAACCGTATACGATGCAGATGGCAACGTTGTGCTTAAAGATAAGTTTGCCATAGATGCCGACACCATCAGCAAAACGTACCTGATGACAGACCTTGAAGCCGGTGATTATACCATTGAAGTATCATCAAACAATAAAGTAGTGAAACAAAGCATAGCGCTGAGTGACGACAACGAAGAACAATATTACTCTTTATAATTTGTATAGTTAATAGTTGAATGGAAAGTCCCGCCGGAAAAGCGGGATTTTTTTATTTAGACCTTTGGCGTACAGAAGGTTACTGTTATGCTGACGGCATAGCAGCAAAATAAAGGCACAAAAAATGGGTAAGCTACTTTTATCGCACCGCTACAACCCTCTACCCTTGCTGCGTTCCCACCCTGGGGGAGTTCAAGAGGAGCTGGTCGTAAAAGACTTACCCGGGGCAAATATAGCTTTATAAAATGATCAAATATACAGATATGTAAATATGCGGATGACAGAAGCTATAAAACAATGTATTCCAGTTATTTAATTTTTCAGATCCGCATATCTCCGTATTTGCAAAATATTAAGCTGCCTTTGCAAACGGACTTGCCTTAACTGCTTCAATCATATAATTGTTCATCAATTCCTTTTCAGACATGATCATGCAGAAGTCGGTGTATATTATGCCGTCTTCAAAAGGGTAAACCGTATATCCGCGTTTGTTGGCATCGTAACTGCCTAATTCAAATAGTTCTTCCTGCGTTTTACCTTTTATTTTAGCGCCTTGCACTAACTGGTAAGCATCTTTTATAGAGTAAAAATTAATGTCTTTCATGGTACACAGCCTTATACAATTACTTTGCCATTTTTAAAGCCCAAAGCAGGAAACAAAAGCCTAAAGCTTTTAGATGGTTGTCAGCTTTCTGCTTTCAGCTATTTGCCTTAGGCTTCTTCTTGCTTAATGCTTTGAGCGTTTAGCTTTATGCTTTAAACAAACCACTCAAACAAGTCATTCTGGGTTAGCAGTGTCTTTTTTTCCGTACCGAGGTCTTGTATAACAGAACCTTCCCCCATCTGCACAAGGCGGGTGCCGTATGTATAAGCGTCCTTTAAATTGTGGGTAACCAGTATTGCGGTCAGCTGGTACTGTTTTATCAACACATCAGCAGTTTGCATTACTGTTTGCGCCGAGCGCGGGTCGAGCGCGGCCGAGGGCTCGTCAAGCAGCAGTATGCGGCAATTGTCCATTACGCTCATCAGCAGGGTAAGCGCCTGGCGCTGCCCGCCGGACAAGGTACCCATCAACTGACCGGTCTTATTTTCCAGCCCCAGGTTAAGCCGGGCAATTTGTTCTTTCACATTGCTTTTAAAGGCATCATTAATACCAATACCCAATCCTTTGGGTTTGGTACGCAAGGCTGCCAGGCGAAAGTTATCCAGAATGCTCAGATCAGGCGCGGTACCGCTTAGCGGGTTCTGGAAAACGCGGGCTATCCATTTACTGCGCCGGTAATCGGCCCACCTGGTTGCATCAGTACCTTCAATTTCAATTGTCCCGGCGCTGGGCAGTATGCTCCCGGCCACCAGGTTTAGCAGTGTTGATTTGCCGGAACCATTAGCACCAACAATCACCACATATTCGCCCGAAGCAATATCCAGGCTTACCCCATTGATAGCCTGCACCTGGTTAGTCTGTCCTTTATTAAACGTTTTATATAACGATGCAAGCTTAATCATGCCGTACGGGTAAATAAACGGGGTAAACCTACTATCAGCAATACAAAACCGGCAGTGATAATTTTTAGATACGTAGCATCAATACCAATGCTTAGGGTAAACGCCAGTACCAGTTGAAATATAACAGCGCCGCCCAAAACCAGGGCCAGGCTAACCCAAACCGAAGTAATGCGCAGCCAGTTAATTATTGTTTCAGCAATGATAACAGAGCCGAGGCCAACTATCACTACCCCGATACCCATATTTATATCGGCGAAGCCTTGCAGCTGGGTAAGCAGGTAGCCGCTTAGTGCCGTAAGTGCATTGGCCAATGCCAGGCCGATGATTTTCATCGTATCAGTATTAACCCCGAGTGCGCGTATCATACTTTCGCTGTTGCCGGTAGCGCGCATGGCTATGCCAAAATCAGTTTTCAGTAAATAGCCGATCAACAAGGTGATCAGCACTATAAACATCAGCACTATGTATAGCGTGTTTTGATCAGGATTGCTGCTGATGCTGATGAGGTTAAATAACGACGGCAGATCAATCAGCGGTAAGTTTGAGCGGCCCATCACCGTGAGGTTAACGGAATACAGCGCAGTCATTACCAATATACCCGCCAGCAGCGCATTGATCTTTAATTTAGTGTGTATCAATCCGGTTAATGCCCCGGCCAGGGCGCCTGCCAATATCACCGCAGGTAGAATAAGATAAACAGGCTGGTGGCGGATGAGTATTATCGCCGTAACGGCCCCGCCTAAAGTGTAGCTGCCATCAGTAGTGATATCGGGGATGTTAAAGATTTTCATGGATATGTATATGCCCAGCGCAAGTGTGGCAAAACATAAGCCCTGCAGTAATGCGGTGAGATAAAAATCCATTTTATTTAACAGCAATAAAGGTTGCCGGTACCGTAATATGATATTTGGCAGCCACAGCCGGGTTGTACACCCGTTTCCTCACCTTTACCATTTCTGGCTTCAGGCCATCTGTTTTACCGGTTTTAAGATATTTGGCTGCCTGTTCGCCTGCCTGGTAGCCCCACTGGTAAATATCAGCGCCAAAGGCAGCCACCGCACCGCGCTGCACCAAACCTGCCTCGCTGGTAAAAATGGGCACATATCTGTCATTACAGCTTTTCACAATGGTTTCAAACGAGGCGAATACGGTGTTATCCGGCAGGGCAAAAAAAGCGTCGATATTTTTGTTCAGCAACGCTTGTGTAACCAACTGCGCATCGGCCGAGGTGTTTACCGGCAAAGCCACTACATTCATGTTATTTTGCGCGGCCCGTGCCCTGATTAGCGCCAGCGCATCAACAGATTGAGGTTCGGATTGATTATAGATCATCCCTACCTGCAGTTTGCCCATTTTAGGTTTTAACAAAGCAGGTATCAGGCTAAAGGAGGTGTCAATGTAAGCCAGGTCTTCTACCGCGCCAAACAAATTGGCCGGCGCTTTGCCATTGGCATCCAGTACCTTCATCCGCTCAGGCGTTGGCGAAACCATTTCAAACACAGGTATGGTCCTGGTTTTTTGTATTGCCGTTAATGACGACAGAGTTGTACAGGTAGCCAGCAGGTTAACCGGCTTATTGATAAAATAGTTAACTATTTGCGTAATGGTGGGTATGCTGCCCTGCGCATTGCGGTATTCAATTTTAACGGTGTTACCGGCTTCGCTGTAACCATTATTTTTTAAGGCATCGGTAAAACCGGTACGGGCACGGGCAATGGTAGCATCCTCAAAGGCATCAACAAAACCAATAACCGGCACTTTTTTACCCGCAGGGGTACAGGCAGACAGCAGATAAACGGCAAATAACAGGGTAAGGCTTTTAAACAGTTTCATGGGAACTAAGTTAAGGGTTTTAGGGTAAAGGTGGATAGTGCGAATGCTTGTTTAAAGTTCACAAATTCATGGATCAGGTCAGTTGAACTTATCTCTGCAACTCTCGGAAGGCTTTTTAAACCATATGAGCTGTTTGCTTAGCAGATACCTAACAAGTTAGGCACAATTTTATATTTTAACAGATCAATAATAAAATGCCCATCAATTTGACGGGATTTAGAAAAGGGGTTATGGATTAGTTTGCCGCATTGTCATTTCGTCAAGCCGGGGCACAACCCGCTTTTCTGGCGGCAGGGCCATAAACTTTTTATAGCAGTCATTTATATATACGGCCAGCGATGGGCCATTATTATTGATCAAAAATGCATAGGTTGGGCGGTACATGGTCATAAAGTCTTCCAGTTCGCGGCCTTTAAGGGGCACAAGGCTGGCTACGTAGGCCCGGGTAAATACCTGGTCAACATGCCGTTCCTGCTCTTCGCGGTCAAAAAAGCGCTTTAACCGGCGGGCATCCCTACCTTCCTTACCAAACCAGCTGCTTGGCGATAAGGCATATATTTTGCTTTTGCGGTAAACGTCGGGATATTCTTCGTGCGGGTTAAATTCCCTGCGGCTGCCATTAATGGTAACTTCGCGCAAAGCTATACCCTCGGTAAGTAAACGTACCTGCTTCGGGTTCATATCGGTTACATAAAGCGTATCTGCCACATACCCTGGTGCATAAAATATCAGGGAATGCCCGGTTTCGGTCTTTATCTGAAAAACGCCTTTTTTATCGGTCAGGGCAGTTTCCTTAGTGTTCATGTCGCGCACAAATACCCCCGGCATTTTACTATTGCCCCCGGCTTCTGTAACCGTGCCCTTTAATAACTGCGCACGCGCCGTACCTAAGGCAAAAACAAATAGAATGGCAGCTAAACATATGCGTTTCATAACAGCAAATTACGTTCTTACAACCCTTGCCCTGAAAATTAGTTTTATATTTAACATTTACCCCCTTAAATTCAACCGGCAGTGGCCATACCCGATATACATATAGAACAAATACGGCCTGAACTTACCTGGAAACTGCGCCAGCAGGTGCTGTATCCTGATAAAAGTGTTATTGACCAGCATATGCTGGAAGATGAAAAAGGCATCCACTTTGGGGCTTTTTACAATAATTACCTGGCCGGTGTAGTATCGCTATTTTTTAAGGGGGCAGATGTTCAGTTTCGTAAACTTGCTGTTGATGCCGCCCTGCAGAAAAAAGGAATAGGCATGCAAATGCTTCAGTACATTACCCGCGAGGCTGTTAACAATGGCGCTGGCCGCCTTTGGTGCAATGCCCGTACCAGCGCTTTAGGCTTTTATAAAAAGAGCGGCTTTAAGGTTACAGGCGATATTTTTTACAGCAACGATATTGCGTATGTAATTATGGAGAAAACATTGCGAAAGCCTGATGGCGGCAACTTGATTTAAGAAACCGGCGCTGGCAGGCGCCGGTTTCCCTTGACCGATCCTAAACCCTAAAGAAGCATTAAACGAGTGTTCACATATTATATATGTTAACAGAAAGTTATATTACGGCGATATGAAACGCGTATAGTAAAGCCGCCGGTATAATATTTAATCGGTAATGGCATTATCAGCCGCTTTATTATATTTGCGCATTGCGCTAACTAAGTATATTATAATGGCAAAAAAGAAAACCGACGATCAAATAGAGAAGAAACAGCATAACCCCGTTGTTACCGAAACATCCTTGCAGTTTTTTGAAAAATATATTAACAACCCATCGCCAACCGGCTTTGAATATATGGGCCAGCAACTATGGCTTGACTACATTAAGCCATATGTTGATGAATATTACACTGATAACTATGGTACGGCGGTTGGTGTAATAGACCCGGATGCCGCTTACAAGGTAGTAATTGAGGCTCATGCCGATGAAATATCGTGGTTTGTAAATTACATTACCAGCGATGGTTTGATATACGTTATCCGCAACGGCGGCTCCGACCACCAGATAGCGCCATCCAAAAGGGTTAACATCCATACCGATAAAGGCATAGTAAAAGCCGTATTTGGCTGGCCGGCCATACATACCCGCTTAGGCGGCGAAAAAGAAGAAGCGCCAACGCTTAAAAACATCTTTCTGGATTGCGGCTGCACCACTAAGGACGAGGTGGAAGCCCTGGGCATACATGTAGGCTGCGTTATTACCTACGAGGATGAATTTATGGTGCTTAACAACCGCTATTATGTTGGGCGTGCCCTTGATAACCGTGCCGGCGGCTTTATGATAGCCGAAGTAGCGCGTTTACTAAAGGAAAATAACAAGACATTACCTTTTGGACTATATATTGTAAACGCCGTACAGGAAGAGATTGGCTTGCGCGGCGCGGAAATGATTGCGCACCGTATTAAACCCAACGTGGCTATTATTACAGATGTTACGCATGATACGGGCACGCCTATGATCAACAAGAATACGCAGGGCGATTTGGCCTGTGGCCGCGGACCGGTAATATCCTACGCACCGGCTGTGCAAAATAACTTGAACAAATTAATGATAGCAGCTGCTGAAAATGCGAAGATACCTTTCCAGCGCCAGGCTTCATCCCGGTCTACAGGGACAGATACCGATGCGTTCGCCTATTCAAATGACGGAGTACCATCAGCACTGATATCTTTGCCGCTGCGTTACATGCATACCACGGTGGAGATGGTACACAAAGAGGACGTGGATAACGTGATCAGTTTGATTTATGAGGTATTGCTTACCATTCAGGCTGGTCAGGATTTCAGGTATATTAAATAAGTCGGGAATACGGTAAGACTGAAAATCCAAAAGATTATATTGTACGTATAAGGCTGAGGTTGATTTATTCAGTAAATACCAGTATTACAGGATAGTTAAAACAACGGTTAAATACCGCAGGCTAAAACTTTTTAAATACAAAAACATTATATCAACACCATCATCAAAAAACAAATGAAACCAACATTACTGATATTGGCCGCAGGTATGGCCAGCCGCTATGGCAGCATGAAACAGGTAGACGGTTTTGGCCCTAACGGTGAAACCATTATCGACTACTCTATTTACGATGCCATTAAGGCCGGCTTCGGCAAGGTCACCTTCATTATCCGCGAGGAATTTCTGGATTCTTTTAAAGGAATATTTGAACCTAAACTTGCCGGTAAAGTGGAAACCGATTACGTTTTTCAAAGTTTTGACCTTAAACCTTTCGGTATAGATAAAGTTATAGAGCGTGCCAAGCCCTGGGGTACGGCCCATGCCGTGTTAGCCGCCCGCAACCAGGTGCATGAGCCATTTTGTGTAATTAATGCCGATGATTATTACGGGTTTGACGCTTTTGAGCAGATGTATAAGTTTTTGACCACTGAAGTGGCCGACGATCATTACTCGCTGGTTGGTTACCAGATCGGTAACACCTTATCTACTTATGGTTCGGTATCGCGCGGTGTTTGTGATATCGATGCCAATGGCAACATGGTAGGAGTTAATGAGCGTACCGAAGTTTACAGCAAGGACGGCGTTATTTATTACAAAGATGCTAACGGCGAAACCGAACTGCCTGAAAGCAGCCGTGTATCAATGAACTTCTGGGGCTTTAACCCGGCGGTATTTAAACAAAGCGAGCCAATGTTTAAAAGGTTTGTTGAGGCAAATGAAACTAACCCCAAGGCCGAATTTTTTATCCCGCTGGTAGCAGATGAGCTGATTAAGACCGGCGTAGCCGATTTTAAAGTGATCCCGACTTCGTCAAAATGGTTTGGCGTAACTTACAAGGAAGATAAGCCGATTGTACAGGCCAACATATCTGCACTGGTAGAGAACGGTACCTATCCTGCCAGTTTATGGTCATAGATACAGCTCTCAAATACAAAAAAATCCCGTCATTACGCGGGATTTTTTTGTATTTGATTATGAATTAAAGTTCAAAAAAGAAAGCTTTCTGGTCTTTTTCATCGTTGTAGATATGAACAACCCTTTTAGTAACCTCGTTGTTGGCGCTTACCTGGAAGGTATAATCACCGTTATCTAATTCGCCAAGGTCATAACCCTTGCGCGAAACGGCATCCTTTTTTGACAATTGATCCGTCATGATCAACTTGCCATTGGCATCATAAATTTTTACTATAGCTACAGAGGCAGGGACTTTATGCACAATTACCTGTACGCCCAGGTCATTAGGCAGCGATGTAAACAGCACTATGTTTTGCCCGGTAGCGGCAGGGCCTTCGTTATTTTTAGCGGCGGCAAACACACCGGTTGATAATAATGCTAAACCTAAAAATAATGCTGATGTTTTGATGGCAGTTTTCATGATATTTAATTTTTTAATTTGATTAATACTTTTATTTAATTGTTTCAATGATCAAATGAACGGAGTATTTTTCAACTAAAATTTTATAATAGACCACCTCGGGGTATAAGTCGACAAACACCTCTTAAAAGGCTATAATTATAGAAAGCGGTGCTTTTATGCTATTTTTTAGGTTTGGTATACCAAATATGCGGCTTTGTATATGTAATTACGGAGTTGGCAGAGAAAACCAGATTTGTGGCAGTAGCTATACTAAAATTTAAACAAGGATTGTCGTTTTTATTTGTCCTTACAGATAAGTGAAGTATTTATACTGCTTATCAAGCCAGGCCCTTCATAAATAAATCCAGTGTAAAGCTGTATCAATGCTGCCCCGGCAGTTAGTTTATCCAAAGCATCCTGTACGGAATGTATACCCCCGACGCCGATTATAGGAAATGACCCGTTTGACTTTTGGTGCAGGTAGGCTATAACTTCGGTTGAACGCTGGGTTAAGGGCTTGCCGCTTAACCCACCAGCTTCATTTTTTTTATCCCCGGGAGATTTTAACCCTTCCCGGCTGACGGTAGTATTGGTAGCTATTACGCCGGCAATCTTACTTTGCTGTACTATCTCTGTAATATCATCTAATTGTTCATTAGTAAGGTCGGGCGCTATTTTCAACAGGATAGGGCGAACAATGCCGTTCTTATTATTGCGCTGCTGCAGGTTGTTTAAGATATGCAGCAGGGGCTCCTTTTCCTGTAAGGCCCGGAGGCCCGGGGTGTTGGGCGAGCTAACATTTACCACAAAGTAATCAACCACGTCAAACAAACGGTCAAAGCACTTTACGTAATCGTTAACGGCATCTTCGTTAGGGGTAACCTTATTTTTGCCGATGTTGCCGCCTATGATAACAGCCTGTTTTTTTGCTTCGGAAGTATTGCGGTAAGCCGCAATACGATCTGCTACAGCATCCACCCCGTCATTGTTAAAGCCCATTCGATTGATCAGCGCTTCATCTGCCGGCAGCCTGAACATGCGGGGCTGCGGGTTGCCGGGCTGCGGCAAAGGCGTTACGGTCCCGGTTTCAATAAACCCAAAACCCAGGTTAGCCATTTCGGCTATCATTTGCCCGTTTTTGTCAAACCCGGCAGCCAGGCCAACCGGGTTTTTAAATTTCAGGCCAAAAACCTCGCGTTCCAGCCGTTTATCATTGTTAACCCACAAAGCCCTGCTGATGGTGGCCGCGCCGGGTATGCGGTTTAAAAATTTCAGGCCATCAGTAACCAGGTGGTGTACACGTTCGGGATCTAACTTAAAAAGCAAGGGCCGGATCAAAGAATACATGGCCGTAAATTTATCGCAAATATTCCTAATTTAGCGCCCAATCCATGTAACATGGTCAACAGCCCTAATTTTATAACCTTTAACTTACTGACCTGATATGACTAACCGCCGCTCATTTATCCAGGCTGCTGCTATTAGCACTTTAGCCAGCTTTACTATTCCTGATATTGCTAAAGCTGCCTTCGCCGAAGCAAAAGGCAAAAAAATCAGTCTTAATGCTAACGATGTTGTTCTTTTTCAGGGCGACTCTATAACCGACTCGGGCCGCGATAAAAAGCAAACCATAGCCAACAATGTGGGTTGTATGGGCAATGGCTATGCACTGGTGGCCGGGTCGAAGTTGCTGGCTGACTATCCCGCTAAAAACCTGCAGATCTATAACAAGGGCGTAAGCGGCAACAAGGTTTTTCAGCTGGCCGACCGCTGGGACGAAGATTGCCTGAAACTTAAACCCAATGTACTGAGCATTTTTGTAGGCGTGAATGATTACTGGCATACACTTAATGCTGCCAATCCTTATACCGGAACTATAGAGACCTATCGAACCGATTATACAAAACTGATAGAGCGTACCAAACAAGCACTTCCCGACGTTAAACTGATCATCTGTGAGCCTTATGCCATTAACGGGGTTAAGTCGGTTACGGATGAATGGTATCCTAAATTTCCAGAATACCAGGTGGTGGCCAGACAAGTGGCCGAAAAATTTAATGCAGGCTTTGTACCATTCCAGGCAGTTGTAGATAAAGCCTTGAAAACGGCCCCGGGCAATTACTGGAGCGCCGACGGCGTGCACCCTAATATGGCTGGTATTACTTTACTGGCAGATGCATGGTTAGAGGCAATTAAATAAGTCAACATTGAGCGGTTGGCAGTAAATAATGATCAGCCACCAATAACTTATAACTGAGAACTAACAACTAAAATCAATGGCTAAATTAATACTGGCGCTGGTGTTATTCACTTGCTTATGGGCGGATAAACATCCTAAGGAAATCATCGGCAAGTGGGTTGTGGAAAGCGTGGATATACCGGCGGAAGTAACGGCTAAAGCACAGGGAAACCAAAACGCCATGATGATGCTGGTGATGATGCAGCAAATGTTTCAGAATGCCACCTTTGATTTTAAGGCAGACCACCATGCCAGCACATCGGTAAATTTACCCCAAATGCCCAAAAGCAATTACTGGGAGTATGACCCGGCCCATGGCGAACTCATATTAAGCGAAAGCAAGGATAACCCACGGGCTTTGCATATTACCGTAACCGAAGTTAACGGCAAAACTATTTTTACTATGGAAAAAGTGCATGTGATTTTAAAGATGCATAAGGGGTAGAGCTAAAAGCAAAAAGCCGCAAGCAAAAAGATTAAACCAAAAGCCAAAGTAAAAGTGTTTTATAGGTACCTTAGGCTTTAAGCTATGCTACCTGCTTTAAGCTTTCAGCCTTCGGCTTTTAGCTTAAAAATCGTATCTTTGCGCACAATGATCGCTATAAATAATCTGACGTTTGAGATAGGTGCAAGGGCATTGTATGATGAGGCCAACTGGCATATAAAACCCGGTGAAAAAATTGGCCTGATAGGCGCTAACGGCACCGGCAAAACCACCCTTTTAAAAATCATTGTAGGCGACTACAAGCCTACATCGGGCACCATATCCATGGCTAAGGACCTGACCATGGGTTATCTTAACCAGGACCTGCTTTCCTACTCATCCGACAAAAACATCGTCCACGTGGCTATGGAGGCATTTGAGCGCCAGAACCAGCTGCACGATGAAATTGAGGGCTTACTTCAAAAACTGGAGACTGATTACAGCGAAGACCTTTTACATAAATTAAGCGATAAACAGCACGAATTTGAACTGCTGGACGGTTACAATATTGAATATAAGGCGCACGAAATTTTAGCCGGTCTGGGTTTTAGCGACAGCGATTGCCAGCGCAAACTGAGTACGTTCTCCGGCGGATGGCGCATGCGGGTAATGCTGGCCAAAATATTATTGCAGGCCCCTGATATCCTGCTGCTGGATGAGCCTACCAACCACCTCGACCTGCCGTCTATCCAATGGCTGGAAGACTATTTGAAAGCTTTTAGCGGAGCCATTGTCATCGTATCGCACGACAGGTGGTTTCTGGACAAGGTAATTAACCGCACGGTTGAATCACGCAAAGGCAAACTGACTGTTTATGCAGGCAACTACAGCTTTTATTTAGAAGAAAAGGCCCTGCGTGCCGAAATTCAACGCGGCGAGTTTAAAAACCAGCAATCGAAAATCAAACAGGAGGAACGCCTGATAGAGCGTTTCCGGGCCAAAGCTTCCAAGGCAAAAATGGCGCAGTCACGCATTAAAATGCTGGATAAAATGGAGCGCGTGGAAGATGTGGACGATGATAATCCCGAGGTTAACTTCAGTTTCAAATTCAGCAGGCAATCTGGCCGGCATGTGGTAATGCTGGAACATATCAGTAAAAAATATCCCGCTATTGACATTCTGGAAGATGCCGAAGCGGTAATTGAGAAGGGTGACAAGATAGCGCTTATCGGCGCTAACGGCAAGGGTAAATCAACCCTGCTGCGCATTGTGGCCGGCGCCGATAAGGATTTTACCGGGACGGCAATTACCGGGCATAACGTTACGCAAACTTTTTTTGCGCAGCACCAGTTAGAGTCGCTTCACCTGGAAAACCAGATACTGCAGGAATTGCAGGCATTTGCCCCTAAACACACGGATACCGAACTGCGTTCCATTTTAGGTTCGTTCTTGTTCACCGGCGATGATGTGTTTAAAAAGATCAAGGTATTGTCAGGCGGCGAGAAATCGCGCGTGGCGCTGGCCAAGACATTAACTGCGGATGCTAACTTTCTGGTACTGGACGAGCCTACTAACCACCTGGATATGGCTTCGGTAAACATCCTTATCCAGGCCTTGCAGCAGTATGAAGGCACGGTGATAGTAGTATCGCACGACAGATATTTCCTGGATAATGTAGCCAACAAGATATGGTTTATTGAAGACCATAAAATAAAGGTTTACCCCGGCACTTATGCCGAATACGATGAATGGCTGGCCAAACGCAAGTCAGAGCCAAAAGCGGTTTTGCCAGCACCCCAGCCAAAGAAGGAAGATAAGAAGCCCGAGCCGGTAAAGCAACATCCAGTTGAAAACAAGCATCAGCAGCTGAAAAAGCTTAACCAGGATTTAGGTAAGATGGAAGAGCATATCTCCACGCTGGAAAAGGAAGTAAAGCAACTGGAAACCCAACTGGCTGAAAGTAACATATATAATAATGCCGGTAAGCTAAAGGAAACTAAGAGCGCATACCAGGCCAAACAGGGCGAACTAAAGTTGCTGCAAGCAAAATGGGAAACTTTGGCAGAGCAGATAATGGAGATGGAGGCGTAGGCTTAGTGATTGAAGATTAGTTAATTAGAGATTAGTAGACATTCTTTATAAATATCATTCAATAAATTTTTACATATATGACTGCTACTGTGTCATATGAAAAAAAGAAAGTTGCTGCCGAATGGCAAAGCTCATTCCCTGAATTGACACAATATGCTGAAAATAAACTTTATAAATTATTAGGGCCACTAATAATAGGTATTGAATTAATTAAACTTCCAAGATCACCAAAGTATAGACCTCACTTTAGATATAAGCACAACCTATTCATTAAATTATACTTTTTATAAGTATAAGATGTTAGATAATATAGAATGAATAATCTGTTTTATTTTAAGAATTGCTTCGATATCTGTAACCTTGGTAACTTACGAAGTTTAAAGACTTTGTAAGTTTGACTCAGGTCACTCACCACTAACAACTGACTACTTACCATGAAGATCTGGCAAAAAACAACTGACGTGAACGCACTGGTAGAAAGCTTTACCGTTGGCCGCGACCGTGAGTTTGACCAGCAGATGGCCGCCTTTGATGTACTGGGTTCGCTGGCGCATATGCAGATGCTGGAAAGCATTGGCCTGATGAGCGCTGATGAACTGGCCCTTGTACAACAGGAACTGAAAAGCATTTACGCCGGTATTCAGCAAAACGGTTTTGTAATTGAGGATGGTGTAGAGGATGTACACTCGCAGATAGAGTTGCTGCTAACGCGCCGCATTGGCGAGGCCGGTAAAAAGATACATAGCGGCCGCTCCCGTAACGACCAGGTGCTGGTTGACCTGAAACTATTTTTCCGCAGCGAATTGCAGCAGGTAGTGCAGGAGGTTAAAAGTTTGTTCGATCTGCTGCTTAGCCTGAGTGAAAAACATAAAGAAGTATTATTGCCGGGCTATACCCATTTGCAGATAGCCATGCCTTCCTCGTTCGGCCTTTGGTTTGGGGCTTATGCCGAAAGCTTAACTGATGACCTGGAGCTGGTTTTAGCCGCCTATAAGGTCACCAATAAAAACCCGTTGGGTTCAGCAGCGGGATATGGCTCATCGTTCCCCTTAAACCGGACTATGACAACCCAATTATTGGGTTTTGCAGGATTGAACCATAATGTGGTGTATGCGCAAATGGGCCGCGGTAAAACGGAACGCATTATTGCACAGGCGTTATCTGCAGTAGCTGCCACCCTGGCTAAAATGGCGATGGACCAATGCCTATACCTTAGCCAGAATTTTGCCTTTGTTAGCTATCCTGAACACCTGACTACCGGCAGCAGCATTATGCCGCATAAAAAGAACCCCGATGTTTGGGAGATCACGCGCGGCAAATGCAACCGCCTGCAAGCTTTGCCCAATGATATAGCCTTAATGACCACCAACCTGCCATCAGGCTATCACCGCGAGATGCAGTTACTAAAGGAACTGCTTTTCCCTGCCTTTGCTGATTTGAAACAATGCCTCCGTATGGCCAGCTTTATGTTGCAGCACATCACCGTTAAAACCGATATCCTTAATGACCCTAAATATGCCTACCTGTTCAGTGTGGAGGTAGTAAACCAAATGGTGCTCGACGGCACGCCATTCCGTGATGCCTATAAACAGGTGGGCCTTGATATTGAACAAGGCAACTTTAACTCTGATAAAAAAGTAAACCACACGCACGAGGGCAGCATCGGCAACCTGCATAATGCACAGATAGCTGAAGGTATGAATGCTATTTTAGGGCAGTTTGGGTTTGGGGAGGTGGAGAAGGCGATAGTGGCCCTTGTAAAGTAAAAAAATATTGTCATTTCGACGAGCAGGGAGGGCATAAGCATCGGGTGAGGAGAAATCTTATACGCATTGTAGCTCATCATTGCTTACAAGATTTCTCTGTAGCGCAACCGCACAATCCTCTCTCTGCTCTATCGAAATGACAACATTTATAATTATGTGGAACTATAACTTTTACGTTTACATTACTACAAATCCGGAAAGGACGGTTTTATATATCGGAGTTACGAATGATCTTAGAGTAAGGTTGTTTCAGCATCACCAGAATAGAGGTAATAATAGCACATTTGCCGGAAAGTTTTACTGCTATAACCTGGTTTACTATGAGCATTTTACTCACATTGAACATGCAATTGCCCGCGAAAAGGAAATAAAAAAATGGCGCAGGGAAAAGAAAAATGCATTAATATAATCGACTAATTCTGATTGGCAATTTTTAAATGGCGAATTTATAGATTAATCTTGCAAAGATACTCATTACTCGTATAAGATTATCCCTACAGTAGAATAGTATAATTTAAATTAAACATGAATGGCCAAAACAGAAAAGACATATACCCCGGTTTGGAGGTTGACATCATCCTTAAAAAGGATCAGCGTACAGGCGCATTAACACGCGGTTTTGTAAAACGCCTGCTCACCAGCGCCGCCTATCACTCGCGTGGTATTAAAGTGCAACTGGAAGATGGGCAAGTTGGCCGCGTAGCGCAGATTGTAGAGGAGGAATGAGCAAATGGGTGAGTTGTGAATAGTGAGTATTATCACAATTTTATTATCTCAAATGCTATATTTACAAACGCAGTAAATGATAGCGCAGCGAATGACCTAATGATGCGAACCAAATGACCAAAAACCCCCTTCCCCGCCACTTCTTTTTTAAACTGGATGCCAACTACAGGCTTTATATCTCTATAGTTATTGCTGTTATAACTTTTTTTTGCATTCACAGCAGCCTTACTGCACCTGGCCAGGTGTTGATCACCTGGTCGGCATTTGCACTGGCGGTAATCATTCTGGACTGGATACTTATCCTTACCTGCCACCCGCGCGAAATACGCAAGGTAGCTAAGCTTGAAGACTCCAGCCGTACATTGATTTTTATTTTTGTTATAGGGGCGGCATTGGTGAGTTTATTTGCGATATTTTTTTTGCTTACATCAACTAAGGGCCTTTCCAAACAAGCTGTAACCGGGCATGTACTTTTGAGCATTGCTTCGGTAATTATTTCCTGGTGGCTGGTGCATACTAT
>CAZZVY010000017.1:0-25327 GCA_964657585.1 uncultured Mucilaginibacter sp.
TTTATGCCCAGATCATTGACGATGTAACCGGTAAAACCGTAGCAGCAGCATCATCTTTAGATAAGGATTTTGCCGGCGAAGGCAATAAGATCGATCAATCAGTAGTGGTTGGCAAAATGGTAGCTCAAAAAGCCATCGCCGCAGGTATCACAACTGTAGTTTTTGACCGTAATGGTTACTTATATCATGGCCGTGTTAAATCACTGGCTGAAGGTGCACGTGAAGGTGGCTTAATTTTTTAAACGGAACAGCAAATGTCAACAATTAACGTAAAAAGAGTAAAAACAAGCGAGATCGAATTAAAAGACCGCTTGGTAAGCATACAGCGTGTAGCCAAAGTAACTAAAGGCGGCCGTACCTTCAGCTTTAGCGCCATAGTAGTGGTGGGCGATGAGAATGGAGTTGTTGGGTATGGTTTAGGCAAAGCAAAAGAAGTAACCGAGGCTATTGCCAAAGGTGTTGATGATGCTAAAAAGAACCTGGTGAAAGTGCCTATTATCAATGGCACTGTACCTCATGAGCAATATGGTAAATTTTCAGGCGGTTTTGTATTTGTTAAGCCTGCTGCCAATGGTACCGGTGTTATAGCCGGGGGTGCAATGCGCGCTGTGTTGGAAAGTGCCGGCGTACATAACGTACTGGCTAAATCAAAAGGTTCGTCAAACCCGCATAACGTGGTTAAAGCAACTGTATCAGCATTATCACAAATGCGCGATGCCTATACGGTAGCCCAGCAACGCGGTATTAATTTAGGTAAAGTATTTAACGGATAACCAAATCATGGCGAAGATCAAAATAACCCAGATTAAGAGCGTGATCGACAGAAGTGAGCGCCAGAAAAAGACCGTAGAAGCATTGGGTTTAAAAAAGATAAACCAGAGTGTTGAGGTTGAAGCCACACCAGCTATTATTGGTATGGTACGTAAAGTTAATCATTTGGTAGCAGTAGAAAATATTTAATATATCATGAACTTAAGTAATTTAAAACCTGCAGAAGGTTCTACTAAAAACAGAAAAAGGATTGGCCGTGGTACAGGCAGCGGCCGCGGCGGTACATCAACCCGTGGCCATAAAGGCGCCGGCTCACGCTCTGGTACAACTACCAAAGTAGGTTTTGAGGGCGGACAAATGCCGTTGCAGCGCCGTGTGCCCAAGGTTGGTTTTAAAAACCCTAACCGCGTGGAATATGTTGGGTTAAACCTTGATGCACTGCAAATACTGGCAGATACTTATCAACTTACGTCAATTGATTTTGATGTGATGAAAGAGCATGGTCTGGCCTCACGCAACGACCTTATCAAGGTGTTGGGCCGTGGCGAACTGAAAGCCAAGTTAGAAGTAAAGGCACATGCGTTTTCTGCTACTGCACAAAAAGCCATTGAAGCAGCCGGCGGTTCAATTGTAAAACTGTAAATTTCGATGAAGAAATTTTTCACAACATTATCCAATATCTGGAAAATTGAGGACCTGAGAGTGCGTATAACCAACACACTCTTATTTCTTTTAATATACCGCGTAGGTTCATACGTGGTTTTACCAGGTGTAGATGCTAATATCATTAACGCACAGCATGATAAGCAAGGTTTATTAGGCCTGTTAAACATGTTTGCTGGCGGTTCATTCTCTCGGGCATCCATTTTTGCATTAGGGGTTATGCCTTATATTTCGGCATCAATTGTGGTGCAGCTTTTAGGTATAGCCGTTCCCTACTTCACTAAAATGCAGAAGGAAGGCGAAAGCGGCCGTAACAAGCTGAACCAGTGGACCCGTTACCTAACTATTTTTATTACTGCTGCACAAGCGGTTGGTTATGTACGTTCACAGATACCTGCAAATGCGCACCTGGTATCAGATCAGTTCACTTTTACATTGTTAACTACCTTAACTTTAACCGCAGGTACCTTATTTGTAATGTGGCTGGGCGAAAAGATAACCGACAAAGGTATTGGCAATGGTATTTCCCTAATTATAATGGTAGGCATAATTGCTTCATTACCGGGTGCTATTGGCAGCGAGTTTAATGATAAGGTGATTGGCAGCGGCGGCGGCCCTATCCTGTTCATTGCAGAACTGGTAGCGCTGATGGCTGTAGTAATGTTTACCATCCTGATAGTGCAAGGCACACGTAAAATTGCGGTACAGTATGCCAAACGCATTGTAGGCAACAAACAATATGGCGGCGTACGCCAGTACATACCATTAAAGGTAACTGCGGCGGGTGTAATGCCTATTATTTTTGCCCAGGCCTTAATGTTTATACCTGCTACTCTTGGGTCTTTTTTCCCTAAGATCGCTTCAAATGGGGTTTTGATTGCTTTATCAAGTCCTACTACCTGGCAACATAACCTGTTGTTTGCAGTTTTAATAATCTTGTTCACCTTCTTCTATACAGCTATTACAGTTAATCCAAACCAGATGGCTGAAGATATGAAAAAGAATGGTGGCTTTATCCCTGGCATAAAACCAGGACAGGCCACATCGAGCTATATTGATGGCGTTATATCAAAAATCACTTTACCGGGTTCAATATTTTTAGCTATTATAGCCATTATACCGGCTTTTGCAAGCATGCTGAAAATCAACAGCCAGTTTGCACGGTTTTTTGGCGGTACATCGCTAATTATATTGGTTGGTGTAGTTTTAGATACGCTTCAGCAAATAGAGAGCCACTTGTTAATGCGTCATTATGATGGTTTAATGAAAACCGGCAGAATTACAGGCCGCACAGCAGTCCCTACAACTGCTGGTACAACGCCGCCTGCTATTTAAAGCAGTTGAAAACGTTTATCAATAATGTCAAAGATCAATTATAGGTCTGTCGAAGAGATAGCACTGATAAGAGAAAGTTCTTTGCTGGTTTCAAAAACATTGGGCGAGATAGCCAAAGTTGTTGCGCCCGGTGTTAAAACAATTGAATTAAATAAACTGGCCGAAACTTTTATCCGGGATCATGGCGGCGTTCCGGCTTTTTTAAACTACAGCGGCTTCCCTTACTCGTTGTGTATATCACTTAATGACCAGGTTGTTCATGGCTTTCCAAGTCAGTATGAATTGCGTGAAGGCGATCTTATTTCTGTTGATTGTGGAGTTGTGCTTAATAAATATTATGGCGATTCGGCCTATACATTTGCAGTTGGCGAGGTTAGCGATACTGTTAAGAAGCTGATGCGCGTAACCAAAGAGTGTTTGGATAAAGGTGTTGAAAAGGCGGTTGTTGGCATGCGGGTAGGAGATATAGGCTACGCTGTACAAGAGCATGCCGAAAAGAACGGCTTTGGCGTAGTAAAGGAACTGGTTGGGCATGGGGTTGGCTTGCACCTGCATGAAAAACCCGAGGTGCCGAATTACGGTAAACGCGGGTCAGGCGTTAAGCTGGAAGAAGGGATGGTGATAGCTATTGAACCTATGATAAACGCCGGCAGGGCTGGGGTAAAGTTTTGGGACGACGGGTGGACGGTATCAACTATTGATAAAAAACCATCGGCGCATTATGAGCATACGGTAGCGGTAAAAAAAGGTAAACCCGAGGTGCTTTCTACTTTTTCTTACATCGAAGAAATTTTTGAAATAAAAAAATAAATATTTAATTTTTTTATTTAATTTTGCATCCCGCTTTGGGCAGCGAACAAGAAGGTATAACAGACAATAGGTGTGGGATTTTGAAACGCTAAATGCATGTGTTCAGGTTAAACATCAATAATAATTTAAGATAAAGACGCAGATCTGGGATAATTATCAATGTCTCTTATCTCAAATCTAAAACTAAAATATGGCTAAACAGTCCTCGATTGAGCAAGATGGTACAATTAGAGAAGCATTATCAAATGCTATGTTTAGGGTTGAATTAGAGAACGGTCACGAAATTATAGCACACATATCAGGTAAAATGCGGATGCATTACATTAAGATTTTGCCTGGAGATAAAGTGAAGCTTGAAATGAGCCCGTATGACCTTACTAAAGGAAGAATAACCTACAGGTATAAATAACATTATAAAAGCGATGAAAGTTAGAGCATCCATAAAAAAGCGCAGCGCCGATTGTAAGATCATCCGCCGTAACGGGAAACTTTATGTTATCAACAAAAAGAATCCAAAGTTTAAACAACGTCAGGGGTAATTAGATAAGATGATGATCCGTACAACGGTAGCCGCCGTTCGGTCATTATAAAAACAAATAAAAATATGGCAAGGATAGCAGGTATTGATTTACCAAACAATAAACGGGGAGAAATAGGTTTAACCTACATTTATGGTATAGGCCATACTACAGCCCGGAATATTTTAACAGAGGCAGGTATTGACTTTGATACTAAAGTGCAGGATTGGAATGACGATCAGTTAGCAGCCATCCGTACTATTATTAACGACCGCATTAAGGTTGAAGGTGCCCTGCGCTCAGAAGTTCAGTTAAACATTAAACGTTTAATGGATATTGGTTGCTATCGCGGTACACGCCACCGTAAAGGCTTACCATTACGCGGCCAGCGTACCAAAAATAACTCACGCACCCGTAAAGGAAAACGTAAAACAGTTGCTAATAAAAAGAAAGTAACCAAATAATGATTAGTGAGCGGTGAGCAGTAAATGGTTCGCCGTCATTAGGAATACATAAATAATATAACAGTTATGGGGTCCGGGTTAAATAAGCCTAATAATCCAATAACTTATTAATTAAAGCAAAATGGCTAAAACCAAAAAAGTAACCAAAAAGCGTGTTGTGATAGTAGAACCTGTTGGGCAGGCGCACATCAATGCTACCTTTAACAACATTATAATTACCCTTACCAATAATAGTGGCCAGGCAATTTCCTGGTCATCTGCCGGTAAAATGGGCTTTAAAGGTTCAAAAAAGAACACTCCGTATGCAGCCGGCCAGGCCGCAGGCGATTGTGCCAAAGCAGCGCATGACCTGGGTTTACGCAAGGTAGAAGTTTTTGTAAAAGGTCCAGGGTCCGGTCGCGAATCGGCTATACGTACTCTGCAAACTTCGGGTATTGAGGTTACCACTATCAGGGATATCACACCAATGCCGCATAACGGCTGCCGCCCTGCAAAACGTAGAAGAGTTTAATTAACTAAGTTTTAAAGCTAAGATTCACCGGCTGCGGGCCGGATGATACTTTAAAAGTAAATAAAATGGCAAGATACACAGGTCCAAAATCAAAAATTGCGCGTAAATTTCGCGAGCCGATATTCGGCCCGGACAAAGCGCTGGAAAGAAAGAACTACCCACCGGGTATGCACGGCCCTTCAAAAAGGCGTGGCAAAGAGTCTGAATACTCTGTACAGTTAAAAGAAAAGCAAAAAGTGAAGTACACTTATGGTGTATTAGAGCGCTATTTTGAAAACCTTTTCCACAGGGCATCGGCCAGGGAAGGTATTACAGGTGAAAACCTGCTTAAACTGCTGGAAGCCCGTTTGGATAATGCTGTTTACCGTTTGGGCATTGCCCCTACACGCAGCGCTGCACGCCAGTTGGTTGGCCACAAGCATATTACTGTTAATGGCGAAGTTGTTAACATTGCCTCTTATACTTTAAAGCCAGGTGATGTAATAGCTGTACGTGAAAAGTCAAAAACTTTGGAATCGATAACAGCATCAGTTGCCGGCCGCCGGATCAGCAAATACAACTGGTTTGAATGGGATGCCAATAACTTGACCGGTAAGTTGCTTAACTATCCAAACCGTGATGAGATACCTGAGAATATCAAGGAAAACCTCATTGTAGAGTTATACTCTAAATAATATATAAATAGGATGTGAGAATTGAGATAATTAGTCCCAATTTTCGCATTTAAAATTAAAGTAAGTAGGTGAAAGGTTGAGGTAATAGAGCACAACAAGCTTTTAAATCTCAAACCTGACGTCTTAAATCTATTAACAACAATTAACAAAGGATATAAATGGCAATATTAGCATTTCAAAAACCGGACAAGGTAATTATGCAAAAGTCGAATGACTTTAGCGGTACATTTGAATTCCGTCCGTTAGAACCAGGTTTCGGTGTAACTATTGGTAATGCTTTACGTCGTATCTTACTTTCATCGCTTGAGGGTTATGCGATTACTTCTGTTCGTTTTTCTGGTGTTACTCATGAGTTTTCAACAATCAAAGGTGTTGTTGAAGATGTTACCGAGATCATCCTGAACCTGAAACAGGTGCGTTTGAAAAAATCAGGCGAATCAGGCGATACTGAAAAGATTTTTGTGATCATTAATGGGCAGGACAGCTTTAAAGCAGGTGATATTACCAAATTTTCAAACAATTTTTCGGTTTTAAATCCTGAGCTGGTTGTTTGCAATATGGATTCATCGGTTACGCTTGAAATAGAGCTTACCGTTAATAAAGGCCGTGGTTACATTGCCAGCGAGGAAAATAAAAATCCGGATGCAGTTGTGGGTGTTATTGCCATTGACTCGATTTATACGCCTATAAAAAACGTAAAATATACTATCGAGAACTATCGTGTTGAGCAAAAGACTGACTACGAAAAGTTAGTGCTTGATATTGCTACCGATGGGTCTATCCATCCGGAAGATGCTTTAAAAGAAGCTGCCAAGATACTTATACAGCACTTTATGCTATTCAGCGATGAAAACATGATGCTGGAAGCACAGGCTAAAGAAGAAACCAAGGAAGTTGATGAGGAAATACTGCACATGCGTAAGATACTTAAAACCGAACTGGTTGACCTTGACCTTTCCGTACGTGCATTGAACTGCCTGAAGGCAGCAGATATACGCAGCCTGGCCGATCTGGTATCATACGATGTTGCTGATATGTTAAAGTTCAGGAACTTTGGAAAAAAATCATTGACTGAAATCCAGGACCTGGTAAAATCAAAAGGCTTGTCTTTTGGTATGAACCTATCGAAATTCAAGTTAGACGAGGAATAAGTCAAAAGATTAGTGATTGGAGATTAGAGATTAGTTTTCCAGTTCAATCACTAATTTATATAACAAGAAGACAGGTTAACAATCTTTGATCTTCAATTAACTAAACAAGGCATAATTCCGAGGGCTTGACTGAAAAGCGCCCAACGGTATGCACGTGCCAAACAACAAATAAAATGAGACACGGAAAAAAAGTAAACCACTTAGGCCGTACCGACAGTCATCGCAAGGCGATGCTGGGTAATATGGCAACATCACTGATATTGCACAAGCGTATCACCACAACATTGGCTAAAGCAAAAGCGCTGCGCGTTTATGTAGAGCCGCTGATCACTAAATCAAAAAGCGATACTACACACTCCCGCCGTACTGTGTTTAGCTATTTGCAGGATAAAGATGCTGTTAGCATACTTTTCCGCGAAGTGGCTGAAAAAGTAGCATCGCGCCCGGGTGGTTATACCCGTATCATCAAAATGGAAAACCGTTTAGGTGATAATGCCGAAATGGCAATGATAGAGCTGGTAGATTATAACACAGTTTATACAAAAGATAGCGGCGCTGCTGCTGCAAAAAAATCAACCCGCCGCCGTGGTGGTTCTGGTAAAGGCAAAACTGCTGCCCCTGCTGCGCTTAATCCGGCTGATGATGCTGTTGTAATAGATGAGCCAATTGCTGAAATACCTGTTGAAGAAGAGCCATCGGCAGATATTACACCTATTGAGGAAAGCCTCGCTGCAGAGAAAGCCCCTGAAAATCAGGCAACTAACGAAGAAAACGCTGAAAAAGGAGAATAATTTGGTTTTGTAAATCACATTCATTTACCCGATTGAGATAATGAAAGCCCTGTTTATTTAAACAGGGTTTTTGTGTATAATACCCATTTGCTTTTTATATACAAAAGCCTTTTTTAACCTTCCTGCTTTATTTTTGCATTATGCAGCACAACGCTATTATCCGTTACCATACACCGCAACGGGCACGTGCAGCGGGCATTGTATTTTATTTTTTATCGGGTTTCGGTTATGCTGCCTGGGCATCGCGCATACCGTCTATACAACAACACTTACACTTGAACGAGGCGCAATGGGGTGCCGTTTTGTTTGCCATGCCAGCCGGGTTAATGATAACCATGCCAATAACTGCGCAGCTGCTTTCGCATTTTAGCAGCCGCAGTATTATGATGGCTGGCGCTTTAGTTTATATTGTAATGCTGGGCTTATTGGGCTTTGCTGATTATACATGGCAATTGGTAATTATATTGTTTTTGTTCGGATCATCGCGTAATTTATTTAATCTATCGCTTAACGCACAGGCGGTAAGCGTGCAATCGTTATATGATCGCTCCATCATGACCTTTTTTCATGGGGTTTGGAGCATGGCCGGGTTTGCTGG
Organism: uncultured Mucilaginibacter sp.; assembly: GCA_964657585.1. Taxonomy (GTDB): domain Bacteria; phylum Bacteroidota; class Bacteroidia; order Sphingobacteriales; family Sphingobacteriaceae; genus Mucilaginibacter. The sequence goes on from CAZZVY010000017.1 coordinate 8,287, forward strand.
TGCTGCGGCAGGGTACCTTTTGGTGCGTTTTAATGTGGGCATTAACTGGCACCTGCCGTTAGTTAGTATTTTTATGATAGGTACAGCCTTATATTTTTACAAAGATGCTATCTACCACAAACCAATGGTGCAGCAAAAACGGCCCGTATTTTCCTTGCCGGATAAATTCCTGCTCAAGTTCTCGGTTATATGTTTTGCCTGTATGGCTTGCGAAAATACCATGTACGACTGGAGCGGCATATACTTTGAAAAAGCTCTGCATATTTCAAAACAATATGCTACGGTGGGCTTTGTTTTCTATATGATAGCTATGACCATTAGCCGCTTTGCAGGCGATTTTTTAGTTAACCGCATAGGTATTAAACCCATACTTAATTACTGCGGCTGGCTTATCTTTACAGGGCTTGCAATTGCCATTCTTTTTACTTACCCGGTTACTGCCATTATAGGATTTGTGCTGACAGGTGCAGGAGTATCATGCATTGTGCCCCTGGTGTTTAGCATGGCAGGCAAATCAAAAAACATGAGCGGCGCATCGGCCCTGGCTGCCATATCTACCATTGGTTATTTAGGTTTTTTAATGGTGCCGCCTTTTGTAGGCTTTATTGCACAATTGGCCGGGTTACGCGTAGCCTTTGGTATAATTTCGCTTTTAGGAGGGTTAATTGTGTGGATGGTAGGTAAGATAGAAGAACCCGTAGCCTGATAACTTCTATTAGTTATACCACTTGATAACTACAATTTGGCTTTGCTATTAAAGTATAGATTTATAAATCAAAAGAGGCCGTACCATTATGATACAGCCTCTTTTACTAACGTTTTCTACTAATTCCTTACTTTTTACCAGGAATAGTTGCTTTTGCCATCATATCGGCTTTTGGCATAAAAGTTACCGGGCAAATAAAGTGTTCTTTTACTTCGCGGCCGTTCTGCATAGCCGGTGTCCATTGCGGGGCGCTTTCAAATATTTTGACTAACTGATCATTCATTTTATCACTTAAAACATGACCCTGCACCTTTGCGCGTTTCAGTTTTCCTTCTTTGTCGATCATGAACATTACATATACCCTTTTACCTGGGCAGCAGGTGCTGTCGGGAGTAAGTTTTGAAGCCACAAAACCGTAAAACTCATTTATGCCACCAGGGAACTTAGCGTTAACTTTTGAAGCAGCGTTATCTGCATCTAAAGTGGTAGGAGCAGATACTACAACAACCTCTTTTGACTGTGATTGAGCTTGTACAGCATTGTACACACCTATTAAGCCAAACGCCATAATACCCGCCGTTATCCATTTTTTTGATCCAGTTGATGTTGACCTTGTTTTCATAACATTGGTTTTAAATAAATTTTTCATAGCTCCACTGTTTAATTGTTAAACAAAATAATAAACTATTCAACTATCAATAGGTTGCAGGGATGCAGTAAAACTGCAGATAAGGGTAATAGCGGATATTTTATAAAGCTAAGTAACATTTTTGACTGTAACAAAATATTTACTGCTTTTTTTAAAAAAATTAACAGGTAGTGTTTGTAAAAGTTTTAAGCGGGTTCATATTACTATTCATGCTGCTTTACATTTTTATTTTTTATAAATAAAGTTAGTTTTGCTATTGCTAACCCCGATAACATTAAATTATATGAAGCCGCCAGTAGCGTCATTAACCGTACCTCAGTTTATCCGCAATACGGTAGCTTACATTCACCCGTATGACCATCCTTTTTTACAGCACAAGGTTGATAATAACTGGAAGGTAATAACCTACGGTGAAGCGCTGACAAATATTGATGCGATAGCTGCGTGGATGCTTAATATAGGTATTGCCAAGGGCGACCGGCTGGGCCTGATTATTGAAAACGGACCTGAGTATGTTTATTACGACCAGGCATTGCAGCAAATAGGCGCGGTAAATACTTCCATTTACCCTACACTTTCTGAGGCAGAAATAGCATATATTCTGAACGATTCGGGCGCTAAAACATTATTAGTGGGCAACCCCTTCTTATTACGCAAGGTACTTAAGGTAGCCAATAATTGTACAGGTCTGATGCACATTATCCCCGCCTTTAATGATTTTGAAAAATACTGCAGTAAAACCGTTCTTAACGCCGGTGTTATCGGCTTTCAACAGTTGATTTCAGAAGGTACTACCCTTACTGAAAAATATAAAGCAGCAATTAAAAGTGCACGTGAGGCCATTTCTCCATCAGATCTGTCTTGCCTTATTTACACATCAGGTACTACAGGTACACCTAAAGGTGTAATGCTTACGCACCATAACCTGACAGAAAATGTACGGGTTAGCTTAGAGCAGATACCAGTAATTGAATACACTGACCTGTTTTTATCGTTCCTCCCCTTATCGCACGTATTTGAGCGTACCGCTACTTATCATATATGCCTGGCTATGGGCTGCCAGATAGCTTTTGCCCAAAGCCTGGATTTGCTTGCGCGCAACATGGGCGAAGTAAAACCTACTGTAATGAACTGCGTACCCCGTTTATTGGAGCGCATACATGATAAGGCTATGAAAAGCGGTACAGAGGCCGGAGGCATAAAGGCCAAAATATTCCTTTGGGCATTAAAAACCGGCCGCAAACATCGCGAGGTATTAGAAGCAGGTAATAAACCGGGCCTTTTGTTGGAACAGGAATTTAAGCTTGCAGAAAAGTTAGTGTTTAGCAAAATAAAGGAAAAAACCGGCGGACGGTTGAAATTTATGATCTCGGGAGGTGGAGCCTTGCCAAAAAACATCGGTGAGTTTTTTGGTGACCTGGGTATTAAGGTGCTGGAAGGTTTTGGTTTAACTGAAACTTCGCCTGTAATGTCGGTAACCGAATATCATCGCCAGGTATATGGCACTGTGGGGCGCATTATACCCGGCATTGAGGTAGGCATACAGGATGTAGCAACTAAGCGCATCCATACCATTCAAACTTATCAGAGCTTTACGGAAAATTTTGAATCGGCAGAGGGCGAGATCATTGTACGGGGTCACTGCGTAATGAAAGGTTACTTAAATAAACCTGAAGAAACTGCAGCCGCCATTGACCCTGATGGCTGGTTCCACACCGGAGATATCGGCCGGTTTTTTAAAGGTAACCTGCAAATAACGGATCGCCTTAAAAACATGCTGGTTAATGCTTACGGTAAGAACATTTATCCAACCCCTGTGGAGAATACTTACCTGAAAAGCCCCAAAATAGAATCGGTTTTTTTAATTGGCGATATGCGCGAGTACATTACTGCCATTATAGTGCCCGGTCGCGAAACCTTGCAGGAAACCTTTGCATTGGATAACGCTTATTTTGAAAAACCCGATGTATTTATTGATGACCAGCAAATAATTGACTGGATAAGCCAGGACATCCGTAAATATGGCAACGAACTGGCCAAGTTTGAGCGTATCAAAAACTTCAGGATCAAACGAAATCCTTTCAGCATGGACGACGGCGAAATAACCCCCACCATGAAACCCAAGCGAAAGATTATTGAAAAAAAATATGCGGCTGCCATAGATGAGCTTTATCTGCAAAGCGTAGAAGCTGATTAGCAAATCTTTATTCGTAATAAAGAGTGCCTCACTAACACTGCCGATGATTACATGAATGGACTAATGGTGCCCGGCCCGTATGCGCCATCCTTGCCCTGCGGTTAAGTTGCATTGTGCATATACCAATTGCTGGTATTTTGTGAACACCTTTATCTCCCCACCCGTAATGTTATAATATTTTAATCCTTAATAAAAAATACAAGTCTATTATATATAATTAAAACAGAAGATTATGAAAACGTTAAAATATTTTGTCCTGGTTGCAGTAAGCGCATTAAGCTTTAGTGCATGCGTAGTTAGGGAAAGAGGCAGCGTATACGTTCGCGGCCATTACGATGTTGGCCCTTATGGCGGCAGGCATTGGGTGCCTGGTCATTATGACCGGTACTGACAATGGTATTAATGGCGCCCCGGCTTTATCCAGGGCGTTTTTTGTTTGGGGGCAAATTGTTATTATCAGCTGGCGCTATTCAAACTAACCTGTTAATAAGGAAAAAGCCCGAACGTTTACATTGTAACAAAGTCTTTAAACTAAAAACAATTCAAGCACATACCAATAAGCATTTAGATATGTTATATTTGATATATGATGCGCCCCAAAATACGGCTTGTAATTATTTGCCTTATACTGTTGCCTTTGGCAGGACGGTCAGCGTCTATTTTGATACCGATGGATGATACGCAGAAAGACCACCTCAAATCCTATGGGGTTGCTTTCTGGATATTAAAGAACGGCGATACGCTGGATTGGCTGCTTAACTATCGGGGCGGCAGCTTTATGAGCGTTTATAATAAAAAAACAGAAGATGAATGCAAAATAAGAGGGGTTAGCTACGAAGTTATTGCTGATGCGAAAGTAGCAGAGCTAACGGCGCAGATCAATGACCCATCTGTTAATATGGATATTGTGAAGCTGGAAAAGGCCCCCCGGATGGCCCTTTACTCGCCTAAAGATAAAGGCCCGCTGGAAGATGCAGTTGCGCTTGTTTTAAAATATGCCGAGATACCTTTTGATTATGTGTACGACGAAGAAGTATTAAGGGGCGACCTGAAAAAGTACGATTGGCTACATTTGCACCACGAAGATTTTACCGGCCAGTACAGTAAAGGTATGGGCGGCGGGGGCTTTGGCGGTGGTTTCCGCGGCGGGCGGGGTGGTTATGGCGGAGGCGGTTATCCGGGACAGGACCCAATGAATGGCGGCGGAGGTTTTGGAGGAGGCCAGGGTGGCGGCAACGGCTTCGGCGGCAACCAGGGCGGCTTTGGCGAATACCGCACTCCGCAGGAAGAGAATGCCGAAAGCAAACCTGTGCAGGAGGCGCTTGCAAAAAAACTGGGCTTTAAAAAGGTTTCTAAAATGAAGCTGGCGGTAGCCCAGCATATCCGCGATTTTTGCGCTAATGGAGGGTTCCTCTTTGCCATGTGCTCGGGTGCGGATAGCTTTGACATTGCTTTGGCTGCAGCCAATACCGATATAGTAGATGAGCAATTTGACGGTGATGGGGTTGACCCTAACGCCCAATCAAAACTTGATTTCAGCCAGACACTGGCTTTCCGCAATTTTACGGTGAATACCGGCCGCGGGCGGCGCTTTAGCGATATTGATGACTCTGATACCCGCCGGGTAGACCGTGCGTCTGATTTCTTCACACTGTTTGATTTCTCGGCCAAATGGGATGTGGTGCCAAGCATGCTGACACAGGATCATGACCGCGTTATTAAAGGTTTTAAGGGCCTGGCTACAGCCTTTAATTTAGATAAACTGAAACCCGGGGTTACCGTTATGGGTGAAATGAAAACCGCTAACGAAGCCCGCTATATCCACGGCGAATACGGCAAAGGGCAATGGACGTTTTATGGCGGCCACGACCCGGAAGATTATCAGCACAGCCCCAATGAGCCTCCTACTGATCTGTCTTTACACCCTAATTCTCCCGGTTACCGGTTGATACTGAATAACGTGCTTTTCCCGGCTGCGAAAAAGAAGAAACAGAAAACGTGAGTTTAGTGTTAGGGATCGGTTTATTAGAGATAAGCTACTTACTAAGGTAACTTTTAATGACATCGTTGCACAATACTTGTTTGTTACTCTGGCTAAAGTGAAACCTTGATCAGCTTATGATTATCAAACGGTAAGTTAGTGAAGACAAAGGTTTGTACGACGTTATTATATGTTTAAGCCTTAAGCTTTCCGTTACCTAACCAGCAACTTTATAAACGCTAAACTATCCCCTCTAAAGGCATCAAAGTCAACTACGTGGTTAATTCCGTTTACGCTGGCAATATCCGAGTGCTGCCAAAACTTCCATTTAATGTTACTGTCCACCGGTAAATCTTCCTGATGATAGTTGGCCAACCAAAGGATGTAGTTATCATAGTACCCGGCAAGGTAATCAGCATAAAAACTGATATTAGTATAAATAATTGGGCGTATGCCGGTCTGTTTGGCTATGTAAGTTAAAAATGCGGTCAGTTCTTTACGCATTGCGGCGGGGCGGGTGCCATCCAGCCGCTCAATATCAACAACCGGGGGCAGGTCGCCTTTGTCCATATCCACATTTTGCAAAAAGAACCGTGCTTGCCATAACCCGTTTTTAGCCGGCCTGAAAAAGTGATATGCCCCGCAGGTTATACCTGCCTTGGGCGCCTCGCGCCAGTTACGCTTAAAATAAGGATCGACACCCAGCAAGCCCTCGGTCGCCTTTATAAACGCAAAACTGATATGCACACTGTCTTCCTGCATGGCCTTTACCCTTTGCCAGTCAATTTTACCCTGGGCGTATGATACATCGATGCCGTGAATGTGATACCGCGAGGGGATGCGGATGTTAAAACTATGGTAGGTGCGGTAATGCGGGTTTTCGCCAATATCTTTTATCCATTGCCAGGTTGCGCTGAACGTTTTAACTACATAGCCATAATAAAACGGCGATAATACAATAAGTAACATTCCCATCAACAGTCCCCAAGGGAAGTTTCGTGGCAGCTTTTTCTTTTTTACCGGCGGTCTTTTATTGGGAGACGACTTCGCTGCGGGGGTTTTCTTTGAGGTTTGTTTTACAACTGGATTCTTCTTTGGGGCAGCCACGGCGCTAAGTTAACAAGCAATATTTAATCAATGGTAAATAGTCTATTGCATAAATAAATTAATATTTGGCCTTATTTGCATTCTAAAGATTGATGGTACATGTTTTCAATTAACTTTGTACCGATGCTCAAACGCAGTATTGCATTATTGTTAATTGTATGTACCACATCGGCTAATTTAACGGTGCTGTTTGTATTTGCAGGCTTTAATCTTAACCAAAGATATATTGCCGCTACGCTTTGCGAAAACCGTAACAAACCGTGGCTGCATTGTAATGGCCATTGTTATCTGATGAAAAAGATAAGGCTGGCTGATGAAAATGAGAAAAAACAAAATGCAAAAGATAATAGTGGCTGTTTGGATGTTATATTTTATCAACAGCCTTTTACCATTTCTTTATATGCCCCCCCAATAACTGGTATAACGCACAATCACCTAACTGCCTATACCTATCAGTATACCAGTAAATATATTGATGCTGTATTTCGTCCGCCAAAACAGGCTGTATAACCACTTATAATTATAATTAAGCCATTACTGATTACTGGTGATGCATTTTTTATTTTATTCAACTGCCAAGCTTTGGCAATTATATTATGTGTTATATATGAAAAAGTATCTGTTTATATTTTTCTGTTTATTATTTATAGGAAAAACTTTAACCCTTATTGCAGAAGACGGTGATCCTAAAAAAGTTAAAAAAGGAAGCTTGATAGTCCACTTTAAGAATGTGATGGATGGTAAGGTGTTAAATTTAAACGACTCCGTATCTTTTTACAAAAATGCCAACGGTGATGATTTTAAGATCAGCACTTTTAAATATTATATTAGCAATGTCGGCCTTGTCGCTAATGACGGTAGCAAGGTAGTTATTCCGGAGTCGTACTTCCTTGTAAATGCAGCCGATCCGGCAACCCTGGATCAGCAGATCACTGATATACCTGAAGGAAAGTACACAGGTATATTTTTTACTATCGGCGTGGATAGTGCCCGTAATTTTGCCGGGGCACAAACTGGGGCGCTTGACCCTGCCAAAGGAATGTTTTGGAGCTGGAACAGCGGCTATATCTTTGTTAAATTGGAAGGCGAATCGCCAAGATCTACCGCCAAAAAAAACCGCTTGACTTTTCATATCGGTGGTGTTAAATTGCCTAATAATACTATCCGGACGTTCGCACAAAATTTTCCTAAAATACTTAAGATTACAGATGGTAAACTGCCGGAACTGGAATTAACAGCCGATGCAGCAGCGTTATTTAAAGGCAAGACCACGGTCGACTTTTCCAAGCTTAATTTTACAATGGGTGGCCCTAATTCGGTTATAGTAGCGGATAACTATACGGAAGGCTTATTTAAAATAGCTAAAGTAAAAAACTGAATGCGGGCCAAGCTACTGGTTATTATGCCGCCGCTGCTTTTTATTATAAGCAGTGGTTTCCTCGCTGATGGCGTGCGGTTCAGCATACCTGCTAATTTCCCGCCGCCGGTTTACGACTTTAAAGACAACCCGGTAACCGATAATGGTTTTAAGTTAGGCCGCGCACTTTTTTATGACCCTATCTTGTCGAAAGACAGGTCGGTAGCGTGCGCTAACTGTCATCAATCCTTTGCGGCTTTTGCCAACCTTGATCATACCGTTAGCCATGGCGTGGATGAATGCCTGGGTACACGCAATGCACCGCCTTTGTTCAACCTGGCCTGGCAAAAGGAATTTATGTGGGATGGGGGCGTGCACCATATTGAGTTATCGCCTATGAATGCGATGATCAACACCTGCGAAATGGCGATGTCATTAGACAGTATTACCGGGCGTTTAATGCATAAGCAGCCTTACCCGCAAATGTTTGCGGCAGCTTTTGGCACTCCGGATATCAATAGTCAGCGCGTATTTCGCGCCCTGGCACAGTTCACCAGTATGCTGGTATCGGCCAATTCAAAATATGATAAAATAATACGCCACGAAGCTGGCCAAACTTTCAGCGTTGACGAAGCAGCGGGCTATGCTATATTTAAGCAAAAATGCAGCGCCTGCCATACCGAACCGCTATTTACCGACCTTTCCTATCGCAGCAATGGGCTTGATGTAGTACCAGATGATGCAGGACGGGACAGTATTACCCATAACATAGCAGACCGTGGTAAGTTCCGTGTGCCGTCGCTGCGTAATATTGAACTTACCGGTCCCTATATGCACGATGGGCGCTTTGCAACACTTACACAAGTTTTGCAGCATTATAACTCTGGCGTAAAGCATTTTTACAATCTCGACCCGGAACTGCAGAAGAATGGAAGGTTGGGTATCCCGTTAACCACCGATGAGCAAAACGAGCTAATCACCTTTTTAAAAACCCTTACAGATAAAGAATTTGTAAGTAACCCGATGTTTCAAAAACCACAATAAATTAACTTTAATACTAAACAGACATGAAAATTTTAAATATCAGCAAACTCGTTATATTAAGCATATTGCTATTTATAATAAATGTTAACGCGCAGGATAAGGATATAAGCAATCCTGTAAATATTGTTATTAGCAGCTATCTTGGGTTAAAAGATGCACTTGTTGCAGGCGACGCATCTGTTGCTGAAGCTAAAGGCAAGGTGTTATTAGCTGCTATAGGGCGTGTGCCTAAAACAGGCCTTAAAAGTGATGAAAATGCATTACTATCTAAAATTGAATTTGATAGCAGGCATATCAGCGAGGTTGATAACATTTCGCACCAGCGCGAGCATTTTGCCAGCCTTTCAAATAATCTGTACACTTTTTTAAAAGTAGTGAAAGTTAATAATACGGTGCTTTACCGTCAGTACTGCACTATGAATAAACGTTATTTTTTAAGCGAAAGCGATAAAGGGAAAGATCCATATATGGGCATGGCCAATTGCAGTAAGGTAACTAAAACCCTTCCTGTATCAAAAAAATAAATAACACTAACCGAGTGCCTGGCCAAAAGCGACCGGCGCCCATATTTATTTACAAATTAAGGGTTGCATATTTTTAGGTGTTACCCCTTAGCCGTTGAAAAAAATCTTAAAATTGTAGATGGTACTTAGCAACATCCTGATAAAAATGAAAATAAAACTATTAACACTAACAACCCTGATCATAATCCTCATTAACGCTTGCTCTGATCCTAAAGCTGATGAAAAAAAAATGATGGAAAAAGTGATCAGCATGCATGATACAGTAATGGTAAAGAGTGAAAAAGTGATGAAGTACAGCTCGGCATTAGACAGTGTGGCTAAAAGCAAGACAGATACTGCGAAAATTCATACAGCCATCACGCTCAATTCGCAGCTAAAAATGGCTGACGAGGCAATGATGACATGGATGCACCGGTTTAATCCGGAATTTGCCGGTAAATCACATGCGGAAATAATCAGTTATTTAAACACGCAGCAAACACAGGTACACCGTATCGATTCGTTATTAAGTTTGGCTATCAAAAGGTCAGATAAGTTTTTAAATACAAAATGAAGATATTAACAACAATTTCGGTGTTATTTGCTGTGGGCATCATCTCATGCAAATCAGGTGGTAATAATAGGTTGCCTATATTAGGTAAGCGCGATGCCATAACTAAAACTGCGAATGGCAAAACAATTACTGATACTGTATATCAAGCCATACCGGCCTTTAAGTTTATAAATCAGTATGGCGATAGTATCACTGATAAAAGCCTGAATGGAAAAATATATGTGGCCGATTTCTTTTTTACCAGTTGTCCGTCTATTTGCCCGGTAATGCACCGCAATATGCTTACGGTATATCATCAGTTCAAAAATGTAAGTGATTTCAGGATACTTTCCTACAGTATAGACCCAAAATACGACAGCGTTAAGGTAATGAAAGCTTATGCGGATAAAATAGGCATAAGCGGTAATACCTGGTGGTTTTTGCAGGGTAAAAAGGATGATACTTATAAACTGGCTCAAAACTATCTTACCTATGTAGTTGAAGACAAATCAGCCCCTGGCGGTTTTGTGCACCAGGGATATTTTGTGCTGATAGATAAGCAAAAACATATTCGGGGTGCTTATGATGGTACCAAGACAGATGAGGTAGATAAACTAATTAGTGATATTAAAACACTGCAGGCTGAACCAGATCAAAGCATGGCACAATGAGGTTCTTTTTAATTATCGGTTGTCTGTTATTGATTATTGCGGTCATTGCATCGTGCCAGAATGAACAACAGGTAGATTATAACCGCTATTATTCGGCCGGGGCCGAGGTTTTTCAGTCGCATTGTCAAAACTGCCATGGCGATAAAGGCCAGGGCCTGGCCGCATTAATACCACCGCTTACCGATAGCGCTTTTCTTAGAGCTAATAAAAGCGGTCTACCCTGTTATGTACAAAACGGTTTAAAAGGCAAGATACAGGTTAGTAAACGTGAGTTTGAAAGCCAGATGCCGGCAGTTACGCTTACAAATATTGAAATTGCCCAAGTATTAACGTTTATCAGCAACTCATTTGGAAATAAGATGGGATTGATAAATAATGATGATGTGGAACGTGATTTAAAAAACTGTAAATAGCTGCGAGCCTATTCATTGAGACATAAAAACATCACCTAAGCGGTCCAGGGATATGGGGATATGCTTTTCAGATGAACTCTTATAGTTATTGACAGGGACGTAAGTACTTACATTTCTTTTGTCTAACCGAAGGTTCTTTAATGTTTTATAGGCTAAACGGAAAGTCTTAAGCGCAGACGTATTATAGGTCATAGAATCCAGGTAAACCAAATTGCCGTTAAGTAAATTTTGAACCAAAGTCTTTAAAGAGAAGTGGGGGCCAACTGTTAATAACACCAGGTTTTTAATTGGTCTCAGCATATCCATTACCTCGTTTAGTAAAACCGGTTTACGCAGCATATTGTACCAATAATCAGCAGGTATAATGTTTTTCTTAGAAATTACCTTACCATAAGTTGCCGAGTAATAATCGCAATTAAGGGGTTTAGGGTCAATTTGTTTAACAAAGCTATCAACAATTGATTTATGGCGACTAATCAGTTCGGTATGAAATGGCCAGTAAGGTTCGCCATGTTGTTTTTTACAAAGAATTTGATTTGCATTGAAATACTCGTTTATCGCGGCAAAATCATCTTTATGGCAATTTAAAACCACCGCGTTAACATCAAGATATATTAAAGGAACAACCCAAAGCGGACTTTTTTTGCATAAATTTTGAATGGTCTCCGTATCTCCAAATGCAAATGCAGCCACATACTCTTTCTTATCAAAATTCAGTAAATTTATAGCGCAATGGGTTAATATCAAAGTTTCCCGCATGGTTATGCCGCCTGCTGCATAAACGGCTGCAAACTCGCCAAGACTAATGCCGGAAATATAACTGGGTATTATATTTTTCGACTTATATAATTCTGTCAAAGCAATTTGAATAGTTGTAACCGTAAAGCCTACATTTCCTTCGTCGTCGAAAAACCGGTCGTCGGCATCACCATCAAAGTTAGATAAAATAGTATAGTTACTTATTTCGCGAATGATTTTATCGCATTTTTGAACTGTCTCCATAAACACAGGTTCATGTTCATACAGGTCTTTGCCAATACCGGTCCAATACTTAGATTTATTACTGAATAAAAAGACCAGTTCCTTTTTTTCCGGCCAGATATGGCCCACTATTTTTTTAACAGGTTTTTTTATATAGCTTAGGATAGTCCTTACAAAAAATTTACTGTAAATCTTCAGTTTCATTTAATAATGCTTTCTTTTAGCAGAATGGCGCCTTTGTCCAGAAAGGTCTCTGCGGGTTAATTTAAACCTGTTTTACCGTTCCTTTTTTACGTATCCAGGGAAGCTTTTGTTACTGTAATCAGCTTTTTATTTAGGCGAAAGCTTAGGCGCGTAACGTTCTTTTAACCTGTTGGTTAAGTGTTTTTAATTGCAGGCTATACATAAAATAAATAAATATTTACAGCTTAAAGTGTTATAGGCGCCGCTTATGTTATGCCATAACGAAGGCGTTGTCTCATCACTTTTTCTTAAAAAGAATGGAATGATGTTCGGTTATTCTTCCTGCCCGGTTTGATAAAACTTGTCGCTAAAGTTTACCAGGTAAAGCTCCTTGGCAGCGCGCGTGCAGGCTGTATAGAACCAGCGCAGGAAATCGGTATTTACCATATCATCGGTAAGGTAGCCCTGGTCAACAAATACGGCATCCCACTGGCCGCCCTGGGCTTTATGACAGGTAATGGCATAGGCAAACTTTATTTGCAGCGCGTTATAGTAGGGGTTTTGTTTCAGCTCATCATGTTTAGCCTTACGGCCGGGAATATGCTCGTAATCCTTCATTACTTCGAGGTAAAACTTCTTTTGGTCGGTAGGCTGCAGCGCAGGTGACTCGGAATAAAGCGTATCCATTAGTACTTTGCAATTAATAAGCGTATCTTCCGTATAATCGGTCAGTTCCAGTTGTATATCGGCAAAACGCATACCGTACATTTCTTCAAAACGGCGCACCTTGCGTATTCGGCCAATATCGCCGTTGGCAATAAAACCTGTACTGCCCTCCTCGTTTTCCTGCAGCCAGAAGTAATTGTTCCTTACTATCATTAGCTGGTCGCCGCCGGTCAGTTCCTCATCCCTGAACAGGATACGCCCGCGTATCTGCCGGTTATAGAGATTGGCGTTTTTATTGGAGCGGCAAATAACAAGGGTGTTTTCATCACCGTATTTATTATAGGCATAATTAAGGCCTTCTTCCAGTTTTTCGCTGCTCATACGGTAAACGTCCTTATAGCCCCTGGTTATTATCTTAGGGATACATTCCTCGCCTTTGCGGATAATCTCACGTATGCCGGTAACATTCAGTAATATACCCGAATCCTTTTGTTGCCGCAATACTTCGGTAAGTTCATAACTGTATATGGTAAGCCCAAACTGGTCTTTCATTAATTTGGCATCCAAAGCAGGGCTGTATGCTGAACCGACGGGTGGTAACTGTGCCGTGTCGCCAACTAAAATAAGCTTGCAGTTACGGGTGTTATAAACATAGTTAATGAGGTCCTGCAATAAAGTTTCACGATTATTGCCGCTGATCTCATCAGATATCATTGATGCTTCATCCACAATGAACAAGGTTTGCGCCGCCAGGTTATCAGCCAGCAAAAACGATTCATCAACGTTCAGGGCCGATTTTTTCCGGTAGATACGCTTATGGATGGTGTAAGCTTTCTGGCCCGAATAACTTGTCATTACCTTGGCTGCGCGGCCGGTGGGGGCCAGCAGTACATATTTATATTTATAAAAACGCAACGCCTTTACCAGCGCCCCTATAATGGTGGTTTTGCCGGTGCCGGCATAACCGCGCAAAATAAAACATTCGTTGCCATCCTGGCTTTGCAAAAACAGGTGAAGCAGGGCAAAAAGTTCTGCCTGCTGGTCGTTAGGTTGATGCGGGAAGGCTTGCCGGATATGGTGTGATTGCTGCACAGGCAAAAATGGCGATAAGAAATGAAAATGATAACCAGAAAATATTACATTTGTTGTAACCGTATAATATATGAGTGCATATAAGTTTACCTATCAAAGCGATAATTTTAATCCTGATGAGGCCCGCAATGCCCGCTTATGTATAAAAGCAGGCAAATCAGAAGTTTCATTCCTGGTAGCCTGTGATGATAAATTATTAGCCTGGAAGGATAAATGCAATGCGGTTGAACTGGCAGCGGATAAGCACCTGGCCGAATTAATGGCCTTGCCATTTGAACAGGTGGTGGTAGGCGTAATGCCCGACAATGTTACCCTGATACCGGCAGCCATGTATGTGCCTGAAAACGTTAACGATTATGCACGTTTTTTAGATGTAAAGCCCGAAGATAAAGTTTTTGCGGCCCCTATTGATGAAGATAACCAGGTAATATACCGTCAGAACGTGCCGGAAGTAGTATTGCAAAAGTTCAATTCAAGCAAGATTGTGCCGGCAGACAGAGGATGGATAACCGCCATAGCTAAAACTGAACCGGGTAATCATAACTTATACATTGATATTACTGATCACCAGTTGAGCATTGTTAATTTTAGCGGCGGAAAACTGCGTTTTTATAATACCTTCAATGCAGCTGATGTAAACGACATGATCTATTATTGCCTGTTTGTTGCCAAACGCCTTGATATGCAGCCCGGGTATACTTCATTAATAATTAGCGGGCAGTGCGCTGCGAGCGATATTTCACGGTTCAACGAGTTTTTCAGAGCGGTTAAATACAACGACCTGAGAGCCTTTGATATGCCGCTTGGCGTACCCGGCCACCAGTTGTTATCATTAGCTATGCTTGCCTGATGCGTATAATAGGCGGGAAGTTGAAAGGGCTGCGGCTTAACCCGCCTAACGGTTTACCTGTGCGCCCCACTACCGACCTTGCCAAGGAAGCTTTATTCAACATACTTCAAAACCATATCGATACCGAGGGCCTTAAAGTACTTGACCTTTTTAGCGGCACTGGCAATCTTTCGCTTGAGTTTGCCTCGCGCGGCGCGGCAGAAGTTATAGCTGTTGATAAAAGCATACGCTGCATACACTTTTTAAACGATACTGCCAGGCAGCATGGGCTGGAACAAATAAAAACTTATAATGCCGATGTTTTTAAATACCTTGACCTCGAAACAGCGGTTTACGACCTGATATTTGCTGATCCCCCGTACGACCTGAGCCGGATACCTGAGCTGCCTAAAATTATATTTGAGAAAAAACTTTTAACAGAGGGTGGATTGTTAATTATTGAGCATCAATCCATGCAGAATTTGAGCCATCACCCGGCGTTTATGGAACAGCGCAAGTACGGGCATTCATCTTTTTCCTTTTTCAAAAATAACATATGATCTTATTTTATTTTATAAGAGGCCGAGGTTATTACCGGTAGCCCGGCAGCAGTTACCCCCTGTAAAATAACACGTGCGTTAGATGCCGCAACACCATTATAAAAATTAACCGTAGCCTTACCGGCGGCATCTGTTTTAATGTTAGGCTCCCAATGGATGGTGGTACGGTAATCATTTATTGAAGGCTTTGCATTGGGTAGCGGCTGGTAAAATGTGCGGGCCTGGTAGTAACCTTGTATGTCGATGCTTAACGAGCCAGGGTTGTCGGTCATGTAATCGTCGCTCATGGTAAGGTAGAGCAGGTAGCGGTCTATAACACCTTTTGAGTCTGCGGGGCTTCCAGGCAAATTGCCATGATAAGTGATGCCATGGAATGTACCTACCAGGTGTTTTAGCACTATCTTTTTGAATTTATGCAGCGGCATATTAAAATAAAGGATGCGATAAGCTTCCGCTTGAACAGCATTGTCCATATTGAGTTCTTCGCCGTTAACAAAAATTTGGGGTGGGATAAGCCTAAATTTAACCCCCACCAAAGCCCCAAAACCGCCACCTGCGGTATCTTGTCCCGCAATCTCTACCCCTGTAGGTATGATACCGTGCCACCGCCCAAGTTCGCTGGGTGGCTGTATGCCATGGCCCAATTGCAAAAGGTACCATTGCAGGGTTTTATATTGGTCGTCGCTGGGTTTAATGTTGAACACCTGGTCCGGATAACCAAACGTGGTCAGAATGTCCCCGCCCCTCAACGTTAAAGCTCTATCCCCCTTTATCTTTACTTCCTTGAGGTGTGTTACACCTTTTAACTTTGAATTTTTAATGGTTTCAGCCCGTTTAGACAAGGAAGCAGCTAATGATGAATCATTTACTTGTCTGACAAATATCTGCTTGATTACTGGTCTTACCGGCAAAGGTACCAGCGTGTCCACCAAAAAGCTACCCCGCTTTTCACCCTTGTCATTCACCGAAGCCAGCTTAACGTTTTGTTTACCATATAGTGTCAAACCATTAATATTGAAGCGGCCGGAATTATCAGTTTTGGTACTGAACATTTTACTGCCTTTAGCCGCATCGGCAAATAGTGAGATATTTAAATCAGGCATTGGTTTATGGTCAACCTCATCTTCCACTTTGCCGGAAACAATTATCCCGTTCTCGGCCGCATAACTTATGCGGATAGCCGTATCTGCCATTCTGCGCCAGACGAAATCGCGCCAGCCCTGGGTTAGGAGCAGCAGGTCCAGCTGCTGAAAGCGGTAAATGTTGGTGGTGTCAAAGTAGCGGCGGGCATGCTCAACATTGCCTTTGACCTCTGAACTTAACATCAGGTAGGATACAATATCATCCGCCTGTTCGGGTACTATGTCCGCATCCACTACCGCTATAGACAGGCTGGCATTGGGAGGCGCATTAATGTTTACCGTAACCTTTTCCTTTGGCTGATAAGTTTGCTTATCCGTGCTGATACTTACTTTTTCTGTTGTTTTTGACTGGTGGATATAAACCAGCCGCTCACAGTTAGGTTTGCCGGTCTCATCGTACAAGGTAA